>JANMRB010000177.1:0-40568 GCA_031370825.1 Ilumatobacteraceae bacterium | reverse complement strand
CGATCCCGATGGCAATGCCTTGGCCGATCCCACGACGGGGTTTCCTGCCGGCGTCGCCGCAGCCGGGTACAAGCTCGTCGACCCCGGTCGTTTCCAGACGTTGACCGATGACTTTTCCACCGTCATCGGCCAGATGAAGAGCGGCGGCGTAGAGATCGTTGCCGGTATCCCGATCCCGCCCGATTTCGCCACGTTCTGGACGCAGGCGAAGCAGCAGGGTTTCAACCCGAAGCTGGTCACGATGGCCAAGGCGGTGTTGTTCTCGTCGGCTGTCGAAGCACTCGGCGATATCGGCGATGGCCTGGCCAGCGAGGTGTGGTGGACGCCGAACCACCCGTTCAGCAGCTCGCTGACCGGCGAGACGTCGAAGGATCTGTCCGACGAGTACGAGGCCTCCACCGGCAAGCAGTGGACCCAGTTCGTCGGCTTCGTGCATGCCCTGTTCGAGGTGTGCTTCGACGTCTTGTCGCGTGCAGGCAGCACCGACAAAAAGGCGATCGCTGATGCCGCACAAGCAACGCAACTCGACACCATGGTCGGACCGATTGCCTACGGCAAGAACGGCCTGCCGAAGAACATCAGCCCGACCTCGTTGGTAGGCGGGCAGTGGCAGAAGCAGACCGGCGGGAAGTTCCCGTTCGAGCTCTTGGTCGTCAACAACACGCAGTCGCCAGAGATCCCGGTCAACGGCACACTCAAGCCGCTGGCCTGATTCCAACCACTCCGTGGGGACATTGCTGGAAGTCGTCGACCTGTCGAAGCGCTTCGGCGCGCTGCGGGTCGTACAGGATTTCTCGTTCGATGTTGCCGAGGGTGAAGCCCTCGGCATCGTCGGCCCCAACGGAGCCGGCAAGACCACACTGCTCAACCTCGTCGCGGGCGACCTGCGTGCTGACCACGGAAGTGTCAGCCTCGGTGGTCAGGACCTGACCAAGTTGCCGGCCCACGTGCGTTGCCACCGCGGCGTCGGCAGGACCGCGCAGATCCCGCGACCGTTCGAGGGACTGACCGTGTTCGAGAACGTGCTCGTTGGTTCGACGTTCGGAACAACCGGTCGGCTGCAGGGCACTCGCGAAGATGCCGCCGTGGCCGCGCTCGAGCAGACGGGGATGCTCGCCAAGGCCAATGTGATCGCCGGGTCCCTGACGTTGCTGGACCGCAAGCGCCTCGAACTGGCACGGGCACTGGCGACGCAGCCTCGTCTGTTGCTCCTCGACGAGATCGCCGGCGGTCTCACGGAGGCCGAGGTCCTCGAACTGGTCGAGACGATCAAGGAGATTCGAAGCACCGGTGTATCCATCGTCTGGATCGAGCACATCGTGCACGCCCTGCTGCGCGTCGTCGACCGAATGATGGCAGTGGATGCCGGACGCAAGTTGATCGATGGCGATCCACAAGCGGTGATGGCCAGCGACGAGGTCCGCTCGGTGTACCTCGGCGACGATCTCGGCGGTGAGCCGTGAACGAGTCGCTGCTCGTGCTCGACAAGGTCGACGTCGGCTACGGCGACTTCCAGGCGCTGTTCGGCATTGACCTCCACGTGGCCGAGGCGGAGACCGTATCGATCATCGGTGCCAACGGAGCAGGGAAGTCGACGCTGTTGAAAGCGATCGTCGGCTTGGCGCAGCCGATGCGCGGCGACATCCGCTACGAAGGCGACTCCATCGCCCACACTCCCGCCCACAAGCGGGTGGCGCAAGGCATCGCCCTCGTTCCCGAGGGCCGACGAATCTTCGACTCGTTGACCGTCGAGGAGAACATCGTCATCGGCGGCGACGTGGGTCGTGCGGGCCCATGGACGAAGCAACGCGTGCTCGAGGCGTTTCCGTTGCTGACGCGGTTGTTGAATCGCAGTGGCGAGGGGCTCTCCGGTGGCGAGCGCCAGACGCTGGCCATCGCCAGGGCGCTGATGTCCAACCCGCGGCTGTTGCTGCTCGACGAAGTCTCGCTCGGTCTCGCACCGATCGTGGTCCGCCAGGTGTACGAGGCCGTTCCCCTCATCAAGGCCCAGGGCACGACCGTGCTGATCGTCGAGCAAGACGTCAACCAGGCCTTGGCGGTTGCTGACCGCTTCTACTGCCTCCTCGAAGGACGCATCGCGCTGAGCGGAACACCTCGTGACGTCTCCAAGGAGCAGATCACCGAGGCCTACTTCGGAATGTCGCGGCGGAGCCACTGATGGTCTGGACCAACGCAGTCATCCAGGGGATCTTGCTGGGCGGCCTATATGCGCTGTTCGCGACTGGCCTGTCGCTGTCGTTCGGGGTGATGCGGCTGGTCAACCTGGCGCACGGAGACCTGGCGATCTTCGCCGCCTTCATGACCCTGTCGATCTCGACCTCGTTGAAGATCAACCCACTGGTCGCGCTGTTGATCGTTCTTCCGGCTGCCTTCGTGGTCGGCTACGCGCTGCAACTGGTCGTCTTCGATCGAGTCGTCGGTGTTGACCCCGCCTTTCAGATCGTCGCCACCTTCGGCCTCGGGATCGTCATCCAGAACGCATTACTCCACAAGTACACGGCCGACACCCGGGGCCTCAACGTCGGAACATTGAAGACCTCGACGATCAAGGTCAACGACACGATCGGGATCGGTTGGCTTCCGCTACTGACGTTCATCACGGCGGTCGTCGTGCTCGGCTCGCTTGCCCTCTTCTTGAAGCGCACCAAGCTCGGCCGGGCGTTCCGGGCAACCTCTGATGATCCCGACGCGGCCCGGCTGATGGGCATCGACATCAAGCGCGTGTTCGCGGTGGCCATGGCGCTAGCGATCGCAACGGTCGCCCTCGCCGGTGTGCTGTTCGGCGCGCGCTCGTCCTTCGATCCGTTCGTCGGCCCTGCTCGATTGATCTATGCCTTCGAGGCTGTCATCATCGGCGGTCTCGGTTCGCTGTGGGGAACCCTGGCCGGAGGTGTCACGCTCGGCGTCGCCCAGGCGATCGGACGACAGATCAATCCGCAGTGGGGAGAGCTCTTCGGCCACTTCGTCTTCCTAGCCGTGCTGGTCTTCCGGCCGACGGGCATGTTCGGCAAGGTGCAATCGCGATGACGATGCGCGTTGTCCGCGGCACGTTGGCCAGCAGGGTGTTCGCCGTCATCCTGATCGCGGCGGTCGCTGCGCTCGCCTTCCTCCCGTCGTGGGGCTCGATCTCATTACAGCGCAAGATGGTCGAACTGCTGACGCTGATGGCTCTGGCGGTGATGTGGAACCTGCTCGCCGGCTTTGCCGGTGTCGTGTCGGTCGGCCAACAGGCGTTCGTCGGCCTCGGCGCCTACTCGATGATCGCATTGGTCAACGTCCACCACCAGAACTTGTACTGGTCGGTTCTTCTGTCCGCTTGCATCGCAGCTGTGCTGTCGATACCGATCGGTCTCATCGCCTTCCGTCTGCGCGGCAGCTACTTCGCGATCGGGACATGGGTGCTGGCCGAGGCCGTCAGCCTGATCGTGATCCTGCAGAAGAGCCTCGGAGCCGGCAACGGCGTATCGCTCAACGTCAAGGGCCATGCCCTGGCGACTCGTCAGGACAACAGCTACTGGTTCGCGCTGATCGTCGGGGTCGGGGCAGTCCTGTTGACGTACCTCGTGTTGCGATCCCGGCTCGGTCTACAAATGCAGGCAATCCGCGACAGCGAAGACGGGGCCCGTGGTCTCGGAGCCAACGTGTATCGCACGCGTTTGCTGGTCTGGATACTCGCTGCGTTCTGGACTGGTCTGGCGGGTGCGACCTACTACCTGCAGCAGCTGCGCGTGCAGCCGGCAGGCACGGGTGGCGCTTTCAGCGTCGTGCAATGGACCGCCCCGATCATCTTCATCGTCGTCATCGGTGGCATCGGCACCATCGAGGGCCCGGTCATCGGCGCCGTGCTCTACTACGTCTTGCGCGAGCGCTTCAAGGATCACCAAACGGTCTACTTCATCTCCATGGGGGTCATCGCCATTGCAGTGGCCTTGCTGTTGCAAGGTGGCATCTGGGGAACGATCAGACGCAAACTCGGTGCCGACCTCTTTCCGGTCAGGCGACGGCTCGTGCAACGGACTGACTAGACGCAATGGCGTTCAGCATTCGTCGCCTTGTGCCCGAAGACCACGAGTTGGTGCGGACGGTGCGGCTTCGAGCGCTCACGCTTGCGCCGACCGCTTTTGGCTCGACGTTCGATCGTGAGGCCTCGTTCTCCGACGACGATTGGCGCAACCGCCTGCGGTCCGACGGCTATCCACACTTCATCTGCTTCGATGAGTCGGGTCAGCCTTTGGGTCTCGTGGTAGGAGGTCCTGACGACGTCGACCGCGACATCGCCCATCTGTTCGCAATGTGGGTCGAGTCACACGCCCGCGGAACCGGCGCCGCCGACGCGCGTAGCGTCACCGTCGGTCATGGCATCATCCGAGTCACCTGATCACAGTGCGTATGTCACGTGAACGGCGGTGGACGAGACCTTGGCCTCGACCTGAACGAGTTGGCGCCTGTCGACGTTCACGAAGAGCGGGGTGCCCGAACCGAGCAGCATCGGCGAGATGTGCAGCCGCAACTCGTCGGCCAACCCGCGATCCACGCATTGGCGCACGACGTCGCCCCCGCCCATCACGATGACGTTCTTGCCGTTGGCCGCTGCGCGGGCTTGACGGATCGCACTCTCCAGGCCATCGGTCACGAACGTGAAGTCATGGCTCAGTCGAACATGTTCTGGGACGGAGTGCGTGACGACGAAGAAGGCAGGAGTTCCGTTGTGAGTGGCTCCATACCCCATCGAGTCGCTCCAGCCGTTGGGACCGTCGACGACATCGAAGACACGGCGACCCATGACGACTGCGCCGGTGTTCTCGACGGTTGCGCGAAGGACGTCGGCATCCACGGGATCGTCGGAATCAATCGCCCATTCGTGCAACGGCTCGCCACCAATCCCCAAGCCGTGATCGACATCAGCGTTCGGTCCGGTGACGAACCCGTCGAGCGACACCGTTATCTCTGCGATCACCTTCGTCATGAGATCTCCCTCGCGGCCGCGAGAATCGACGCGACCGAGATTGAGACGTCGTCCTCGGTCGTCGCGTAGTTGCTCACGGAGATGCGCATCACGGCTTGGTTTCGCCACGTCGATCCGCCGAGCCAGCAGGTTCCGTCCTGCTGCACGGCCGCGATCACTGCGCGAGTTCGAGCGTCGTGATCCTCGTCGCGATGGCTGGGCGCCAAGAACCGAACGAGTACCTGGTTGAGTACGACATCGTTGAGCACGACAACTCCAGGTTCAGCGGCCAGCAACTCGGCAAAGCGTCGGGCGTGCCCGCAACATCGCTCGACGATCTCGGCAATGCCGGAACGGCCCAACGAGGCCAAGGCTGCGTAGACGGGAACGCCGCGCGCTCGTCGAGAGAACTCGGGATTCCAATCGACCGGATCACGGTCCGTCCCGGGAGCTGCTTGGACGAGGTATGAGGCGGTCACCGTCATCGCGGCACGGTGCGACTCCGGGTGCCGGCAGATGATGATGCCGGAGTCGTACGGAACGTTGAGCCACTTGTGGGCATCGGTCGACCACGAGTCGGCGAGCTCGAGACCGGGCAACCTCGAAGGAATACTGGTCGCGGCCCACAACCCGATCGGGCCATCGACGTGCAACCAGGCGCCGTGGTCATGGGCGACCTCGGCCAACTCCTTGACAGGATCTATTGATCCGGTGTTGATGTTGCCTGCTTGGCAGCACACGATTGTCGGAACGCCGCGTTCCGCAGCAAGAATGCGTTCGAGATCCGCGGGGATCATCGCCCCGTTCGCATCGACCGCGACCTTGACGATCGTGCGGCTGCCCATGCCGAGCAGCCTGGCACCCCGAGTCACGGTCACGTGGACCTCGTCACCGACGACGAGTCGAATCGGCGGTGAAGCGGCCAGTCCGTCGACCTCGACATCCCAACCAATTGCGGCCAGGACGTGGTGGCGGGCAGCGGCAAGGGCAGTTGTGTTGGCCATCTGGCCACCGGTCACGAACGCGAACGACGAATGTGGTGGAAGCCCGAGGAGATCGAGGAGCCACGCGCCGGCAACCTCTTCCATCACCGACGCTGCCGGGCTCGGTGCGAAGAGCGCGGTGTTCTGATCCCACGCTGTCACCAACCAATCGGCGCCGAGAGCCGCAGGTATGGCACCACCGATCACAAACCCGAAGAAGCGACCGGACCCCATGGCCATCAGCCCGCCTGCCTCGGCGATGTCGGCCATTCGATGCACGACATCGGCCGGGTCCGCCGGATGCTCGGGAGTCGGGCCACCGAGGGCAGCGCGCAGGGCTTCAGGAGTCGCAGTTGGCGTGACTCGGGCGTCGGCGAGGCCGGCCCGGTAATCGATGGCACGTTCGGCGACGGAACGGAGAAAGTCGGATTCCTTCACCGACTCAACTTAACGTCTGCTTTCAGAGGCGCTGAGCTGACACCAGCAGTGTGAGACCCGGTATGTCGAGCCCGGTCGGAGTCGTGTACGGGGCGAGCGTTGTGCGAAGTCGCGCTTCCAGAGCGGCGCCGGTTTCGTTGTCCAGTCGGGCCAGCAGTGCCGAAAGGGGCCCTGCGACGGCCCTGGTCCTGGCCCACCACGCTTCGAACGACGGCGAGCGGAGCGGTGTCGGCAAACGGTCGATCGCGGTGTCTTGGAAACCTGCGCCGTTGAACATCTCGCGCAGGGGGACTTCGTCGTGCAGCGCGAACGGCCCCGGCATCCCAGGCGGTGGGACCGGGAAGCCGGTCACTGCGGTGACTGCGTCGAACACGAGGCCCAGCCACGGGTTCTCGGCTTGCGGACCCCACACGGCAACCGCGGCTCGCCCGCTCGGGCGCAGCACTCGATGGATCTCGGCGATCGCCCGTTCCGGCTCGACGGCGAACATCAAGCCCTCGCGGCAGATGACGACATCGAACGAGCCGTCGGCCTCATCGATCTGCTCGAGGTCACGAGTTGCGGTATGAACGTTGGTCAGGCCCCGCCGCGCGGCTCGTTCGGCGGCAATCGACACCATTTCGGGAACGACATCCGAGAGCACGACCTCCCCGTCGGACCCGACCCGCTCGGCGGCAGCCAATCCGGCGCCCCCTGGCCCACAGGCCAGCTCCAGCACTCGATCGCCCGATCGAACATCGATGCTGCTCAGCATGGCCTCGGTGACTGCAACACCACGCTCGTCGACCTCGTCGGCGTGCTCGGCCCAGGGGCCGGCAACACCCGCCCACATCCCGTGGACGTGACCGCGCACCTCATCGATGGTTGGCATGCTCATGGATCCTCCCGATATTAGCTATAGGTAACGAGTATTCAATATCTGTGTAGTCTTGTCAAGTGGTAGATCCTCCTCGCGCCAAGCGGCCGTACAACTCGGAGCGTCGCAAGCAGCAGGCGCTCGGGACTCGTCGAGCCATCCTCGACGCCGCGCAGGTGCTCTTCGAGCGCGACGGCTACGTGGCCACAACCATGGACGACATTGCCGCCGAGGCCGGTGTCGCCCTGAAGACCGTCTACAGCGCCTTCACCACGAAAGCGGGATTGCTGCGCTCACTGTGGGACCTGCTGCTGAAAGGTGATACCGACGACGCCCCCGTAGCCCAGCGGGCCTGGTACCGATCGGTGCTCGAGGAGCGCAACCCTGAACAGCAGCTGCGACTTCTGGCGTCTGGCGCGTGTGCCGTGAAAGGTCGCATCGGCGCTCTGTTGAGCGTGATCAGAAGCGCCTCAGTCGTCGATCCCGACGGGGCCGCGTTGTGGAAGTTGATCCAGACCGACTTCTACGAAAACCAGAGCGCGATCATCAAGGTGCTGCACGGGCGTGGTGCGCTACGCACTGGGCTCGATCCTGTCGAGGCGGCTGACATCCTGTGGACCCTGAACCATCCCGACATGTGGCTCCTCTTGGTGGGCGAGCGAGGATGGACGCCGGCGGCGTTCGAAACATGGTTCGCAGGCACCCTTTGCCAGCAGTTGCTGGCCAGAAGTTGATGGTCAGGCGGTGGCCCAGACCAGCAACTCAGCGCCTTGCGGGCCTGCGGTGAACTGCAGGTTCTGGCGGCCGGTGATCCGCGCCGCGTCGCCCGCGGCCAGCGCTGTCCGATCGGTCAGCGAGCCGTCGCCCAACGCGACGAAGGCATGCACGTGTTCGTCGGTCGGCAGATCCACGGTCGCGCCTGCGGGCAGGCGTGCTCCCCAGAGAACGGCGTCGCGTTGGTGCAGCGTCACAGCGCCTTCATGGCCTTTTCCCGAGGCGATCGGCACGAGCCGGCCGGTGGCCAATGCCTCGTTGACGTCGCGTTGTTCGTAGCCCGGGTCTACACCCGCGGTATCGGGAAGGACCCACATCTGCACGAAGTGGACCGGCTCGGAGTCACTGGCGTTCATCTCGCTGTGTCGTATGCCGCGGCCGGCTGACATCCGTTGGGCAAGGCCCGGATACAGCACACCGTTGTTGCCTTCGCTGTCCTGATGTTCGAGCTTGCCTTCGAGCACCCAGGTGACGATCTCCATATCTCGATGGGCGTGAGTCCCGAAGCCGCCGCCCGCGGCAACCTTGTCGTCGTTGTTGACGAGCAGCAGGCCGTGCCCGCCTTCGCCTTCGCGATAGTGGCCGCCGAAGTTGAACGAATGCTTTGAGTCGAGCCAGTCGATGTCGGTGTGGAAACGGTCGGCGGCTCGTTGGATGGCGATTGTCATGGTCGATGCAACATAGTTGCGCCCACAACTATTCCTGTCCCGAGGGGAGCAGTCATCCGACCGGCTTGCCGTACATCTCGAGCAGCGGGTCGCTGATCAGTTCCAGGCGCTCACCGTCCGGCCCGCGGAAGTACAGCGACGATCCGTCGACGTGGGCGTACTCGATCCCCTCGGTCTCGAGGCGGCCTTTCAATTGCACCCAAATAGCCGGCTCGACGGAGATCGCCAGGTGGTGGTGGCCACCGAGCACCTCCTGGTAGGGGCCGAGTCCGAGACCGGGCAGGTCGAAGTAGGCCAGCGTGTTGCCGTTGCCGATGTCGAAGAAGAAATGGGTCGAGCCCTCATAGTCGCGGTTCTCGAACATCTCGATCAGGGGAAAGCCGAGCACGCCCTGAAAGAACTGCACCGTGTGCTCCACGTCGCTGCTGATCAGCGCGACGTGATGAACGCCGCGTGCTGTGCTGGCCGGTCGTTCGGACCGAGGTGCTAGGTATTGCGCGCTCAACTCGGCGCGGCGTGCGGCAAGGCGCGTGCGTTGATCTGCATCGATGGTCATAGTGGCAACTCCACAGGGTCGGTGGGCAATGGGCAGAAGATCACAGTGCTGGCGCCGGCGGCGACCCAGCGTTGAGCCTGTTCGACCCAGGTGGTCGGGTCTCCGGCGATGACCAGTTCGTTGAGCGGCACAACGTCGTCACCGTACGCAGCCAGTTGGCTGGCAAACCGGGGGAGTGCCATCTTCTCGGCCATCATCGCCTCGAGGGCGGGTACGTCGGCACTGGCCTGGACGAATGCTGTGAACTTGGGTCGCTCGCCGATCTGGACGCGTACCTGCTCGAGATAACGCGGGCCTGACCATTCGGCGAAGATGACACCGGCGCCGACATCGGCGGCCAGGGCCATCGACTTCGGTCCGCGGACGCCGAGTGAGATCGGTGGGACGACCTTCGCCGGGTGAGCGAGCTCAACGGCGTCGAGGTGAACGTGTTGGCCGTGCGTCGTCACGTTCTCGCCGGCGAGCAGGTGGCTGGTTGCGACGACGACCTCGCGCAACGACGCCAGCCACGACTTCGGCACGGCACCGACCTGTTCGATCCAGAAATCGACTCCGTGTCCGAAGCCCATGTGGAAACGACCGGGGAACATCTGGGCGAGGGTGGCGATCTCCATGGCGGTGTACGCAGCGTTGCGCACCACCGCTGGGGCGATGCCGATGCCGACGTTGATGCGCGACGTGGCGGCCAACGCTGCAGTGGCTTGCGTGAAACCGCCGTGGAAGGTCAGGTCCTCGACGACCCACATCTCATCGAGATCGTGGGCCTCGACCCGGCGGGCGTAGTCCATGATCTGATTGGCGGGCCACTCCCTGCGGAACATCACGCCGTACGTCGTCACGGTGCGGACACCGAGGGTGTCGATCCGGTCGATCCCGGGAGGCGGGCAAGCTGTCCGATGCTGTGCCAGGTCGCCGGAGAATCGAAGCCAAGGGCCCACAAGGAAACACCACCGAGCCGCTCGCGTCGGGCGAGATCGATG
This sequence comes from Ilumatobacteraceae bacterium, assembly GCA_031370825.1. Taxonomy (GTDB): domain Bacteria; phylum Actinomycetota; class Acidimicrobiia; order Acidimicrobiales; family Ilumatobacteraceae; genus JAENVT01. The sequence goes on along the minus strand of JANMRB010000177.1, from coordinate 30,347 downwards.
CGTTCGAGCGCCCCCTGCGCGTCGACGTAGTGAACCTCGCGCGTCTGCGTGCACGAACCATCGTCCGACTGCAGTTGATAGGTGAACGACGACTCGCCGGTCACCGGGTCGTGCACCGGCGTCGCGGTGCGCTTGGCGACCAACTCATCGATGTTTCGTTGACTCACGCTGGTTTTACCTTCTTGATCGGCTGGACACGTGCCAACCGTAGCGATCGGCCAGTTGTATCCGTACAGCGCAACGCCGAGCACCAGCTTGCTGTCGTCATCGACTGCTTTCTTGGCGGCGGAGATCGCCTGTTTCACGAACGACAGCGGGGCGATCGGGCCTGCCTTGGCGGTCGAATAGTCATACGCCATGATCCTGATCTGATCGACGTGCTGCGCCATTCCTGCATAGTCGTAGACCCAGTAACCACTCTCATCGGTGCGGCCGCCATCACTGATGTAGGGAACGCTGACCGAGAGCGTTCGTCCATCCGAATGCAGTCGTTGGGCCAGCTCGCTGATGAAGTCGATCCACAGTGGCCGCGTAGCGGACCACGTGGCACGGTTGTCGGCGAACGCGAACTGCTCGTAGTCGATGTCGATCCCGTCGAAGTTGTTCGTTGCAGCGAGGTCGGCGATGGCGCCGACATGCGTGGCCCGCAGCGCAGGATCAGCCAAGAGCGCGGCCATGCCACCGGCAGCCATGCCATCGATGATCGAGGGCACCACCTTGGCGCCGGCGGCGCGTGCAGCCGCCACGAAGTCGCTCGTCGTTTCGGGTGGCAGATCCCCGCTGACCGTGATCGTCGTGGCGTCTTGCGTCGAGTACCAGAACGGTGAGACCTGGCGAAGCATCCGACCGTTCGTCGACAAGCTCTGTTGGGCGTCGGCAAGCGCGAAGTACGGCGCCCAGGCGTCGATGGGGATGTCGATCGGGGGCGGAGGAGGCGGATCAGGACGGATCGCTGCAGCCGTTACGCCTGCGGCGGCCAGGAGCACCGCAGCAGCGCTCAGGGCCGCACCACGCCGTCGCGACTTCTTTGTAAGGAGGTTGTCGACGCGAAGATCTGTCAGCGACTCGACGCGTCGCTGGCCGCGCTTCGTCGGCACGTCGACGATGTGAGGAATGACGATCACATGGCAACCTGCGGCAGTCGCCGAGCGGACCCCGGTGGGCGAGTCCTCCAGGACCACGCAATGCCGCGGCGGAACCGACAACGCTCGAGCAGCGGCGAGATACGGCTCTGGGTGCGGCTTGCCGCGGCGGACTTCGTCGCCGACGATCGTTGCCGCGAACGAGCCAGGCGGAAGTTCAGCGACGATCGCGTCGGCAAGTCGACGCCACGACATGGTGACCAGCGCGCACGGTATCTTCTCGGCACGAAGCTCCGCCAGCAGGTCTCGCGCACCTGGCCGCCAAGGGATCGAACGCCGCACGCGGGCGATCACGCCGTCGAGCAGTTGATTGACGATCTCGTCGACGGGAAGGTCGACGCCTCCGTGCTCGCGGATGTATCGACCGGATTCGTGCAGATCCTTGCCCACGATCGCGTGGGCCTGGTCGAGGTTCCAGTTGTTGCCGCCGTGCGCCTCGACCAGCTCGAACTCGCAGTCGATCCAGTAGGGCTCGGTATCGACGAGGGTGCCGTCCATGTCCCACAGGACTGCGGCTGGTCTGACGCGGGCGCGGTCGGACCGGCGGGTTGAGGTCATGCCTGGTCGAGGTTATTCGGAGAAGTGGTGAACTTCAGTCGCACGTTTGACCGTGTCGATGGCCAATGCGACGCGCCGGCCCTCTAGAACGGCCTCGTAGATGGTCCGCGGCGCAACGCAATCCCCTGCTTGCAGATCGGCGTCCGCAATCGGATCAGTCGGCAACCGGAAGCCACAGTCGACCAGCGCAGCACAAACGATCGTGCGCCGAACGCCGGTGAATCGGTCTTCCACCTCGACTTGACCCGACCGAACGACGCGCAGCAACGTGCGTCGTTCGATGATGGCTCCGCGCTGAGCGAGACGTACGTTGGCCGGCGCGAGGTCACCGCTACGCGACAACTCGTTGCCGGCAATGTGATCCTGCGTGATGAGGATCGCCCGCTCGCCCAACTCCTCGGCTAGCGCTACGGCGATCGGCCCACCGATCGGATCGAACAATGCGATGGGTCCCGGCGGGAGGACGGCTCCGCGGCGCACATCAACGATGTCGATGACCATCGATGGATCCTCGACCTCATAGTCCCGCCGGCCGGGCATTGACCCTGTGCACTGAACGATCACGTCCGCCTCGGGCACGGACCCGGCACCCACCGCGATCTCGACCCCGTGCCTGCGGCACTCCGCTTCCAACCACTCGACGAGGGCTGCCCCTGGTCCCGCGATGGCTGCGAGGCCCCCGAGACGTTGCGTGTGGTCGATCACTGCAACCCGGTGTCCGCGAACGGCAGCCACCCGCGCGGTCTCCAACCCGGCAACTCCACCACCAACGACGGCGACACGGCGAGGCTCGACGGTCGGCGAATACCAGTCGGGGTCCTCGGTCTCGCGGCCGGCGGACGGTTCGCCGACACAGGTGACGATCGGATTGCGGGCGTCGCGCACTTGGCATGTCTGATTGCACCTGATGCAAGGGCGAATGCTTCCGGCGTGGTCCGATCGCAGCTTTCCGATCACATCTGGATCGGCGATCTGGGCCCGGGTCATCTCCACCCCGTCGCAGACCGCGTCGTCGATCGCCCACTCCGCCTGTCCGGGATCGACGATCGAACCCTGCAGGTAGACCACAGTCTCCGGCAGGGCGGCCTTCACTGCCCGACAGACGTCGATGTTGAACCCGGGCGGCTCGTGGAAGTCGGGGCGAGTTTTTTCCGCGGAGTAGATCGAACCGCGCACGACGACTACGTAGTCAACGCCCGCGCCGGCAAGAGCTGCCGCAGTCTGCGGTGCGAGGTCGGGTGTCATTCCCGCCCACGGTGCGAGCTCGTCGCAGCAGAGTCGGAGGCCGACCACCGGAGCATGTGGTCGTACGGCGGCGATCACTCGGCGGGCGAACAGCAGCCGGTCGGCGCCCCACTCGTCGTCGCGATGGTTCGTCAGGCCGGACACGAACTGACGCACGAGGCTGTGCTGCCCGGCGTTGATCTCGACCCCGTCACACCCGGCACCGATGGCTGTCTGTGCGGCGGCGGCGAATCCGGAGATCACGGCCTCGATGTCGGCCACCTCCATCCACTTCGGTGTCTCGCGGCTGTTCACTTCGGGCACCCTCGACGGCGCCCAGAGCGGCAACTGGCTGTAGGCGCTGCTGCCTTGTCCACCGGCGTGGTCGAGTGACGCGAACACGAGGCTCTGGTGCGCTTGGCATGCACCGACGATCTCGTTCCACCCGTTCCCACATCGCTCGGCGAGCGGGGCTCGCTCGTACGGCCAGTCGCTGCCGTGCACACTGGCGCCCTCCGTGACGATGACGCCGCAACCACCCTGCGCCCGCCTCGCGTAGTAGGCCGTGTGCCGAGATGTGAACTGGCGGTCGTCGTCGCCGAGGTTCGTGACGTGCGGGCCGAACATCACCCGACTCGGCGCCTCGGTCGCGCCGATCGAAAGCGGGCTCGTCAGCCGCATCACGCGCTCATCGACTGCTGGCAGAGAGCTCGCGCCGCCCGATCAACCGCTTGATGTTGTCGAGGTGGCGCACCAGCACCAACGCGCAGAGCGCAAGGACAGACACGATCTCCCACGCAGGCGCCCCGGTGAGGGCGATGCCCACCGGCAGCCCGACGGTTATCAACAACGATGCCAACGACGCCTTCCCGGTGAGCTTGCGGGTCAGCGCCCAGACCGCTGACAGAACGAGCGACGTGAGAGGATGCAGCACCAACATCGCTCCACCCATCGTGGCCACACCTTTGCCGCCGCGGAACCTGCGGGTTGCAGGGAACATGTGTCCCAACACCGCCGCCGAGACCAGCATGTAGGCGCCGGGTCTGCTGTCGACAGCGAGTCCCGCGAATGCCGGTAGCGCTCCTTTCAGCGCATCGAGCAGGAAGACAACCGCGCCCCACTTGGATCCGAGGACGCGAGCCACGTTCGAGGCGCCCGGGTTTCCGGACCCCTGGGACAAGATGTCGACTCCGCGGGATCGAGCGACCATGACGGCGCTTGGAAACGTGCCGAGCAGGTAGGCCAAAGGAACAAGAGCGAGGGCGACGGTGATCCGACAACCTTACGGCAGCCCGAACTTGGTCGCTGGGAGCGCTCAGCGTGTCGCCAGCGCCAAAGTTCGATGGGAGGGGCGGGAGTGATCGAGGGAGGGGCGGGGCGTGAGCTCGACCCGCACTGCTCCGAGAGCACCCTGGGCGTGGCCGTCGACGCACTCCGGGTCGGGACCGTCGACGGGAAGGCCGGTGAAGAACTTGGCGGCCATGCAGCCGCCCTGGCAGGCGTCGTAGCTGCCGCAGCTCGCGCAGGCTCCGGCGGATTGTGGTTCGCGTAGCTCGAGGAACAGATCGCTGTGCTTCCACACCTGCGCAAATCCTCCCTCGTCGCGCACAGAGCCGGCCTTGAACTGATCGTGGATCACGAACGGGCAGGCATAGACGTCGCCGACGGGATCGATGAGGCACACCACCCGCCCCGCGCCGCACATGTTCAAGCCCGGCAGGCTCTCGCCCAAGGCGTTGAGATGGAAGAACGAGTCGCCGGTCAGCACCGTCTGGCCCTTGGCGAGCAGCCAGTCGTAGATCTGCCGCTGCTGGGCGTTGGTCGGATGCAGGTCGTGCCACGTGTCGGCGCCCCGCCCACTCGGTCGCAGCCGGGTGACGCGCAGCTGTGCGCCGTACGAGTCGGCGACCTGCTTGAACTGGTCGAGCTGGTCGACGTTGTGGCGGGTGACGACCACGCTGATCTTGAAGGGACCGAAATCAGCGGCCGCGAGGTTGTCCATGGCCCGCCGGGCAGTCGCGTACGAGCCGGCGCCACGCACCGCATCGTTGGTGGTTGCATCGATCCCATCGAGGCTGATCTGGATGTCGAGGTAGTCCATCGCTGCCAACCGGCGGGCATTCTCGGCGTCGATGTACGTTCCGTTGGTGGAGAACTTCACACCGATGCCGTTGCCGATCGCGTGGTCGACGACTTCGAAGAAATCGCGGCGGATCATTGGCTCTCCGCCGCCAATGTTGATGTAGAAGACCTGCAAATCGCGTAGCTCATCGAGCACCCGCTTGGCCTCTTCAGTCGTCAGTTCGCGCGGATCTCGCTGTCCGCTCGACGAGAGGCAGTGCACGCACTGCAGGTTGCAGGCGTACGTCAGCTCCCAGGTCAGGCAGATGGGCGCCTCCAGGCCGCGCTTGAGCTGCTCAACGAGCGATTTGGCGCTCACGAACGATCTCCGATTCGTTGAGGGACGCAAAGGCCTTCTCGAAGGACGGCCAGCGCGATTCGGCGATCCCGCACGACCGTAACGTCGCCGATAGGGACGGATGCTCGGCGAGCTGCTGGGCGACGGCCACGACATCGGTGTGCTTCATGAACACCAGCCGCCGGGTGCCGTAGTGATACGCGAGCGCGCCGAACGGCTCGGGACGCAACGCGACCTGCGGGTCGAGCTCCAACGGTGTTTCGAGCAACGACAAGTTCAGTACACGCCGCACATGCCGTCGATCGAGATCTCCTCGATCAACAGCTCCTCTTCGACGGTCTCATCGACGGCTGTGCTGCCGCTCGTGCCCTCGGCGATCTCTTCGTTCTCCATGCGACGAGCGTAGTGGTCGACGGTAGGGGCGTGTCGATCGGCCGAGCTAGAGTGACCGACCCCGTGCACGCAGACGTTTTCCCCGAACTCGCCGCAGAACGCGATCATCTCGCGTTCAGCCGCCGATGCCGCGATGCGATGATCGATCGCTTTCGCTCCGTCGATCCGTTCGCTTCGGCGGATGAGATCACAGCGGAGTACGTCGAGGTGACGGTCGCGGAGGCGCTCGAGGACCTCAATGGCCCGGGCGCCGGCGATTTCTTCGGACGCATCATCGACGAGCACAGCGATCACTGGTACATCGGCCGGCGCCACATCGAGGACCCGTCGCACGACCCGGTGGTCGTCGACTGGAGAGCACCCATCGCGGCGCCGTTCTACCGGGCCACGGGGGTCGATCCGCTCGGCCTCAGTCATCGTCGCCGATTCACGATGGTCGAAGGCGATCTGTCGGCGTACCTCGACGAGCAACTGGACGATCCGGATTCCGCCGCCGCGACGGGCATCCCCGACCCGGTGCTCGCCGAGATCGGTGCAGAGCGCACGGGTGCGATGCGCGAGATCGTCGCCACGATCCAAGCCGAGCAAGACGTCGTCATTCGTGCTCCGCTCGATCAGTGCCTGGTCGTTCAAGGGGGCCCAGGGACGGGCAAGACGGCTGTTGGACTGCACCGTGCCGCCTTTCTGCTCTTCGAACACCGTCGTCGCCTGGCGCGCACCGGTGTGCTGGTGATCGGTCCGAACAACGTCTTCCTCGACTACATCGCCAACGTGCTGCCCTCGCTCGGCGAGCGATTGGTGCAGCAACGCACGGCACTCGACATCTGTGTTCCGAAGGTCCAGATCACCGGCGTCGACGACGACGCGACCCGCCGATGGAAAGGCGGCCCGGAGATGCTCGATCGGCTCGCCGAGGCCAGCGTCGGTCATGTCGTTCATCCGACCGAGGATCTGCGCCTGCCCGTCGGAGCGCGAACGGTGGTCATCTCGGCCGCCGAGTTCTCCACGTGGGTCGAAGAAGCGCTGCACGGTGTCACTCCCGTGAACCGGCGCCGAGACGGTTTGAAAGGCTTGGTTCAGCGGGAGTTGCTGCGACGAACCGAACGAGACGATGTGTGGGAACGGTCGCCTGAACTTCGCGCTGCGGTCGGCAAGGCTTGGCCGATGCAACAACCCGTCCGGTTGGTCGACAAACTGCTGCCAGGACCCTCTGGCAAACGTCGTCAGTGGTCGGTCGCCGACCAGTTCCTGGTCGACGAGGCCAACTCCATGTTGAATGGCACACCTTTCACGTTCGGCCACGTCATCGTCGACGAGGCTCAGGACCATTCTGCGGTGTCACTTCGTGTGATCGGTCGCCGCAGTCCGAACGGCTCGATGACGATCCTCGGAGATCTGGCGCAGTCGACCACGCCCGCCGGACAACAGGATTGGAGCGAAGCCTTGTCGCACATTCGCGCGCCAGCAGCCGACGTGGCTGTGTTGACCATCGGGTATCGCGTGCCAGGTCCGATCCTGGATGCGGCGAATCGGCTGTTGCCGTTCACGGAGGTGTCGAGCGAGCCGAGCCGAAGCGTGCGGCTCGAAGGGACGCCCCCGACTGTCCGCATGGTCGAGCCACTGCAGCTGTTCGACGCCATCGCGGATGAGGTAGCGGCAGTGCGACACCGGCACCACAACACCGGCGTGGTCGCTCCTGGTGCGATGCACGAGGCCATCGGTGATTCGCTTTCGCTTCACGGTCTTCGGCTGGTCGATCACGTGCACGACTTGGCCTACGGCGACGTTCCCGTCTTCACCCCAGAGGCTGTGAAGGGCCTCGAGTTCGACGGCGTGGTGGTCGTCAACGCGCACCAGATATTCGACGGTTCGGCGCTCGGAGCACGGCTGCTCTACGTCGCCATGACGCGTGCAGTGCAGGTACTGCACCTGATTGGCGATGCTCCGCCACCGCCGGAACTGGGTCTGTCGGTGTCAGGCAGCGAAGATCGACGCGCCACGTAGCACGGCAATCTCACGGATGTTGGCTGGAACCACCGTCCAGCTATGGTCATCGCCACGGAAGTACGAATTGGGGGTTCTACTGTGAAGACCAAGGCCGCGATCCTGTGGGAACGCAACACACTGTGGAGCGTCGAGGAGATCGAGCTCGATCCACCGAAGACGGGCGAAGTCTTGGTGAAGCTCGCGGCCAGCGGCATGTGCCACAGCGACGAGCACATCGTCACCGGCGACCTGGCCGGGGCCACCGCGGAGCCGCCCTGCATCGGCGGGCACGAGGGCGCCGGTGTCGTCGAGGAGGTCGGTCCCGGAGTCTTCTCCGTGGCGCCGGGTGACCACGTCGTGTTCGGTTTCGTACCGGCCTGCGGCCGTTGCCCCAGCTGTGCGTCCGGGCACAGCAACCTGTGCGACCTCGGGGCCATCACCGCATCGGGCATGCAGTTGTCGGACGGCACCAGCCGCCACCACGCCCGCGGGCAGGACATCCGCCTCGGGATCGGCGCGCTGGGCACGTTCGCCCACCACACCGTCGTCAACGAGGCCAGTTGCATCAAGATCGACAAGGACATCCCGCTGAATCGTGCCTGCCTCATGGGGTGCGGTGTAGTAACGGGGTGGGGCTCGGCTGTCTATGCGGCCGGGGTCCAACCGGGAGACACGGTGGCCATTGTCGGGATCGGAGGCATCGGTGCCAACGCGGTGCAGGGCGCGAAGCTGGCCGGCGCGCGGGTCATCGCCGCGATCGATCCTGTCGAGTTCAAGCGAGAGAAGGCCATGGAGTTCGGTGCCACCCACACTCATGCGTCGATCGACGAAGCCCTCGGTGCCATGCCCGAGACGACATGGAATCGCGGTTTCGACAAGGTGATCATGACGATGGGCGTCGGCAGCGGCGACGCGCTGGGTCAGGCCTTCTGGCTCGGTGGCAAGGGCAGCAAGATCGTCGTCACCAACATCCATCCCAGCTCCGAGACATCGATCGCGGTGCCGGCGCTGTTTCTCACGGTCTTGGAGAAGCAGTTGATCGGTTCACTGTTCGGCTCGGCAAACCCACGCAAGGACATCCCGAAGCTGTTGGAGCTGTACACGCAAGGTCAGCTCGACCTCGACGGCTTGGTCACTCGTACCTATCCGCTGGAAGGGATCAACGACGGGTACGCCGACATGTACGAAGGCAAGAACATCCGCGGCGTGCTCGAGTACGTGTGAGCGATGGCTGACGCCGCCGCTCTGGTCGAGCGTGTGCTGCGCCGCGTCGTCGGGCGGAAGCGAGAAGTCGAATTGGTCGTCGCAGCGTTGGCTGCCGATCGGCACGTGATGCTCGAGGGCCCGCCAGGCACTGGCAAGAGCACGTTGCTGCGCGCCGTTGCCGACGAGCTCGGCCTCGGGTTCGAGTTCGTGGAGGGCAACGCGGAGCTGACCCCGGCTCGGCTGGTCGGCCACTTCGACCCTGCCAGGGTGTTGGCCGACGGCTACGACCCCGACGTGTTCGTCGACGGGCCGTTGGTGACCGCGATGCGCGATGGCTCGCTGCTCTACATCGAGGAGATCAACCGCATCCCGGAAGAGACGCTCAATGTCCTGATCACCGTGATGAGTGAGCGCGAGCTCCACGTGCCGCGCCTCGGCAGGGTGGTTGCCGAGCCGGGGTTTCGGTTGGTTGCGGCAATGAACCCGTTCGATGCGATCGGCACGGCCAGGATCAGCAGTGCCATCTACGACCGGGTCTGCCGCGTGTGCCTCGAGTATCAATCCGCCGCCGACGAAGAAGAGATCGTAGCCAATCTGGTGTCGCCTGCCCCCGATCCCGTGTGGCTGACGAAGGTCGTCGAGGTCGTGCGGCTCACGCGCACGCACCCCGAGGTGCGCATCGGCTCGTCCGTTCGCGGGGCGATCGACATTGCAGCAGTGGCAGCCTCTCTGGCTCCGTTGCGGGCCTCGTCCCCGACGGCATTCGCTGTTGGCCTCGACAGCGCGATCATCGCCTTGTCGGGCAGGATGCGACTCCGCGAGGGATTGACGCGAACCCCCGAATCGCTCGTCACCGAGTTGTGGTACGAGGTGTTCGACGACCGAGGTGCGGACCCTTCGGGAAAAGCGATAGCCCCACCCGGGGCAACCGACCGAGCCAGCTAGCGCGCGAAGGGGCCGAGGCAGACGCGGCCATCGCCGAGTCCCGTCGACGGACCACATCGCGACGCGAGCTTGCCCGTAATCCGCGCTTCGAGCACGTCTCGCCCGAGGTGGGAGAGCTCGATGAGCTCGCGGTGGAGGAGGGCTTGGTCGAAGATCCCGACGCGATGCTGGGGTTGCTTGCCGACCTCGTCGGCGCGACGGATCAGCGCCTGCGCGATCTGGCGCGGCGACTGGCCGCTCGGCTGTTCCTGGATCTCGCCCGGCGCGGATCGTCGTCGCGCCGGGGTATCGGCAAGATCGTCGAACAGCCGTATCGACCAGACGGAGGCGATCTCGACATCGACGCCAGCTTCGATGTGATTGCCATGGCCAGGGCGACTCGTGCCGCAGTCGATGCCGAACGGTTGCGCGTCCGATCGTGGAGCACACCGGATACGGCGATGTGCTTGCTGGTCGATCGCAGCGGATCGATGGGGGGCAAGCCTTTGGCGGCGGCGGCCGTTGCTGCCGCCGCGGTGGCGATGCGCAATCCGCGCAGCTACAGCGTGCTCGTCTTCGGCAAAGAAATCGTGGCTGTGAAGGGTCAGAACGCGGATACGTCCGGCGACCGTGTGGTCACCGATGTGCTCTCCTTGCGTGGCCATGGCACGACCGATCTGGCCGGTGCCCTGCGGGCTGCCGGCGAGCAGTTGAGCCGCAGTACCGCTGCCCGCAAGATCGTGATCCTCCTCAGCGATTGCCGGGCGACGGTCGAGGGGGACGCGGTCGGCGCGGCTGCGTCGTTACCAGAGGTCGTGATCATCGCGCCAGAACAGGACTGCGACGAGGCGATCAGGTTTGCCGGTGAGTGCGGAGCGAGAATCGCGACGGCACCGGGTCCGTCTGGCGTCGTCGAGGCGTTGGCAGCCGTACTCGAACGCTGATCAGCACTCGACCGCCGGGTCGGGAACGATTGCCGAGGCGGGAGCGTTCGACAGCGGTGCCGTATCGGCGGTTGCCGGTGCGGTAGTCGTAGCAGTGGTGGCGCTCGGTGTCGTGGTCGACGGTGCGACCGATGTGACACCTGGCGGAACGGACGATTTCACTGACGTCGTGGCGTGGGGCAGCGTTGATGTGGTTGATGTTCCCTCGAACTGCTGCTCGGGCGCATCGGCCAGCGGAGCGGTGCCACGGAAGATGTTGAGGATCGCCTGCATGTTCTCGGAATCCCGGTGCCAGATCAGGACGGCTGCCCCGCCGACTGTCTTTCCCGTTGCCTCGATCTGGTAGGTGCGAATGCCCGATGCAGTGACCTTGCGGACGACACCGACGAACTCGATCATCTTGTCGATCGTCATTCCGGTGTCGATCACCAGATCGTCGCGGTACGAGGCGTAGAGGCTGGTGATGATCTTCGGCCTCAACACGTTCTGCTTCAGCGCTGCGGTCAACGTGCGTCGCAGGAAATCTTGTTGGCGGGCGATTCGTCCGAGGTCGGACGACGGGTCCTCGTGGTACTTGCCGTCGGCGTCCTGGTATTCGAAGTGTCGGGAGCGCACGTATTTCAGCGCCTCGACACCGTCGAACGTGTGGCAGCCGGGGTCGAGGACGTTCAGCCCGGTCGAGTCATCCTTGACGGGGAAGGGCAGGGGCACACTGACGCCACCGACCGCCGACACCAGGCGCTGGAACGCACAGAAGTCGATCTGGATGAAGTGGTCGATGGGAACACCGAACTCGTTCTGGATCGTGTCGATCAGCAGTTGCGGCTCGTTCTGGCGGTAGGCACTGTTGATGCGACTCGTTCCGTGACCGGGGATCTTGACGTACAGGTCGCGGGGAAACGACAACACAGCAGACCGCTTCGTCTTCGGATCGAGTCGGATCACCATGATGGTGTCGCTGCGCTCGCCAGTGCGCGCGCCCTTGTCCTGCAGCTGAACGCAGCTCTTGTCGGTCGAGTTGTCGGCACCGGTGATGAGAAAGTTCATCGCCGTCGGGTCGGCCTCGGGGAAGGTCTCGGGAGTGCCGGTGTCGACGGGCAGGGTCTGGCCCGGCGCTGCTGTCAGAGCCGGACCTTGACCGGTCTGAATGTGAGGTCGCGTCGAAGTGTTGATCGCGACCTTGAGGCCGTTCTCTCCAGCGTTCTTGCCGATCAGAAGACCGGCCGCCCCAGCGAAGCACAACACGACGATGATGCAGTTGAGAACCAGCACGAGTCGTTGCCCGGCGGTGTGGTGGCCCCGGAACGGCTTGGGTTCTGTCGGTTCCGCATCGGCCATGAGCCGTGCAGGTTAGCTGGGCGCCGTGAGCGATGGACGACGCCCTGTCCGTTCGGTTGACTATGGTCGGTCCGTGCCCGCGTCGTCACGGCCTCCGTGGATCAATCGGCTCGACAATCTGCACCTGCTGACACCACTGCGGATCGCGATGATCATCATCGTCTCGATCGTCGTCGCGATCGTGCTGCGCACGGTTGTCACTCGCCTGCTGGGGCGCACCCTTGGCTTGCCGGGAACGGATCGAACCCGCGCCGACGCCAGACAACGGGCTCTGTCCTCCGCGTTGCGATCTGCTGTCGTCGGCGTTGTCTGGGGCACGGCGGTCATCACGATCATCAGCGAGCTCGGCGTCAACATCGGTGGTGTCATCGCAACGGCAACGGTGATCGGCGGCGCGATTGCGTTCGGTGCTCAGACGTTGATCCGCGACATCATCGCCGGGTTGTTCGTGCTCGCCGAAGACCAGTACGGCGTCGGGGACAGCGTCGACCTCGGCTACGCGACAGGTGAGGTGGAGCGGATCACACTGCGCAGCGTTCGACTGCGCGATTGCGAAGGCCTCGTGTGGCACGTGGCTCACGGCAACGTTGCTCGCGTTGCCAACCTGTCCAAGTCGTCCGTCGCCCTGCTCGACCTCGAGGTTGCCCGTGACAGTGATCTCGCACTGATCGAAGAGGTGGTCGACCGCCTCGGAGTGCAGCTGCGCGAGGACCCGGCGACGGGCCCGATGCTGACGGGCGGCATCACCGTCGTCGGTCTCGCAGACGTCCGCGACGACAGGCTGATCTATCGGGTCACGGCACCGACGCTGCCCGGCAAGCGGGACGAAGTTCGTCGGGCTTGGCGCCGGCTGGTTCTCCAGGCGTTCGGCAACGGCGATCTGAAGCCACCGCCTTGGCCACCGACGGTCGCCCACATCGTTTCTCCGGGGTCTGGTGCTTCGACGGCCACCTCGACATCACCGGGCGAATAGCAGGCCTAGTCGTAGACGACCACTGTTGTGCCGATCCCGGCAAAGTCCCACATGTAGATCGCATCAGCGGTCGCCTGGCGCACACAGCCGCCGGACAACGCCTGGCCGAGCTGACTGTCGGACTCGATCGGCACACCGTCTTGCTTCGGGATCTCGTGAAAGCCGATGTTGTCGCCCTTGGGACCTTGGGCGAACCTGACCATGAACCTCATGCAGATGTTCGGGTGATCGATGTTGCACGTGTAGCTCGAGCGCGAGAAGACGTGGTACGTGCCGGGTGTCGGCTGACCGAACCGGCCGGAGACTCGGTACGTGCGCACTGTCGCGTTGTTGGCATCGACGATCCACACTCGCATCTGGTTCTTGGAGTAGACGACCCGTCTACCGCTCCCCGACAGATACGGCACGCCCGTGTCAGGCGGGGCCAAGGGCACTGTGGTGGTCGGCTCCTCGGTGGGCGGTGGTGGCAGCGTCGGCGTCTCTTGGATGCTGCTGCCTCGGGTGGCTGGGGCAGGAGCATCTGCCGCGGCGACCTTGCTCGCGAGCGGCGCGTTCACATCGCCGCCGTCGCCGGCGATCGTCGTCGTGGTCGTCGTGGTTGCCGGTGTCGCAGAGACGACGGCAGGCAAGGTGGCAGCACCCACCCAAAGCGCCCCGACGCCCACTGTCAGCGCCACAACTCGAACCCTCGACTTCACGTCGAGCAGGCTAATGGGCGGTCTGGGGATCCGTCGAGGGGGTCAGCCGCACTTCGATCATCAAGGTAGGACCTTCGGAGAGCGTGAACTTGATGATTCCACCCGCCTCGGCCAGATCGGTGCGGCACGCCTCGATGGCGGCGAGAGCCGCAGGTGGCCCCTCGACGACCAACTCATCGACGGTCGCCCGTTGGCTGAGCTTCGATTCGGTCTTCGCGCGGCGGACGGTTGCGAGGACTTCGCTGACGGGCCCGAGCAGCGAGATGTCACCGAAAGATCTTGACGTGTCGAGCGCCGGCCACGATGCACTGTGCACCGAACCGTCGTGCCACCAGCTCCACACCTCTTCGGTGACGAACGGCACGAAAGGCGCGAACAGTCGCACGATGGCGTCGAGGGCCTGACGCAACGCTGCGCGTGCCGAGTGTGCGGCCTCGTCGCCCTGTGTTCCGTAGGCGCGACCCTTGACCAGCTCGACGTAGTCGTCGCAGAACCACCAGAAGAACGCCTCGGTGCGTTCCAGTGCCCTGGCATAGTCGTAGCCGGCCAGTGCTCGGGTCGACTCCTCGATGACCTCGGCCACACGCGCCAGCATGGCCAGGTCGAGGGACGCGGTGGGCGTTGCGTCTTCGGGCGGTTCGCCGAAGCCGAGCACGAACTTCGTAGCGTTCAAGAGCTTCGTCGCCAGCTTGCGACCGATCTTCATCTGCCCCTCGTCGACGGCCGTGTCGACCCCGGGCCTTGCGGAACCGGCCCAGTAGCGGACGGCGTCGGTGCCGTAGTCCTGCAAGAGGTTGATCGGCGTGACGGCGTTGCCCTTGCTCTTCGACATCTTCTTGCGATCAGGGTCGAGGATCCATCCGGAGATTGCCGCATCGCTCCACGGCAGGCAGCCGTGCTCGTGGTGGCTGCGCACGACACTCCCGAACAACCACGTGCGGATGATGTCGTGCGACTGCGGGCGCATGTCCATCGGGAAGACACGCGCGAAGAGGTCGGGATCGTCGACCCAGCCACCCGCGATCTGCGGAGTGAGCGACGATGTGGCCCAGGTGTCCATTACATCTGGATCGCCGATGAAGCCGCCCGGCTTGCCGCGTTGCTCTTCGGTGAATCCGCCAGGGCACGCGACCGACGGATCGATCGGCAGTTGTGCCGGGTCGGGTGTGAGGATCTGGTCGTACAGCGGGTTGCAGCCATCGTCGAGCCGGTACCACAGCGGAATCGGCACACCGAAGAAGCGCTGCCGGCTGATCAACCAATCGCCGTTCAAACCGCCGACCCAGTTCTGGTACCGGTTGAACATGTAGGGGGGATGCCACCTCAGTTGCGCACCCCGTTCCAGCAACGCGTTGCGCAATGCCTCATCGCGCCCACCGTTGCGGATGTACCACTGACGGGTGGCCACGATCTCGAGCGGCCGGGATCCACGTTCGTAGAACTTGACAGGGTGGGTCATCGGTCGCGGCTCGCCGATCATCTCGCCGGACTCCATCAACATCTCGACGATCTTTCGCTGCACCTGCTTCGGTGCAAGACCCGCGAGTTGTGAGTACGCCTCCTCGCCGGCAGGCGTGACGATCCACGGAGGCGTGTCGGCAGCCATCCGCCCGTCGAAACCGATGAGTGCCCGCGATGGCAGGTTGAGCTCGCGCCACCACGTGACGTCGGTGGTGTCGCCGAAGGTACAGATCATCGCGATCCCGGTGCCCTTCTCGGGGTCGGCGAGGTGGTGGGCGAGCACGGGCACCTCCACTTCGAACAGCGGAGTGCGCACTGTGGTGCCGAACAGCGATTGATAGCGCGGATCGTTGGGATGGGCGACCATTGCCACGCAACTGGCGAGAAGCTCGGGCCGAGTCGTGTCGATCGTCAGGTCGCCTGCACCGTCGCTGCGGTGAAACGTGAGCTTGTGGTAGGCGCCCGCCACATCGCGGTCCTCCATCTCGGCCTGGGCGACCGCGGTGCGCTCGTCGATGTCGTACAGGGTCGGCGCGTCCTGCTGGTAGGCCTCGCCCCGTTCGAGGTTGTGAAGAAACGCCAGTTGGCTGGCTCGCTGGGCACGTTGACCGATGGTGGTGTACAGCAGTGACCAGTCGATCGAGATGCCGAGCTGGCGAACGAGCTGTTCGAACACCTCCTCGTCGTCATGGATGACTCCGTGACACAGGCTGACGAAGTTGGGCCTGCTGACCGGAACAGCCCGATGGTCCTTGGGGACGTCGCCGTTGTAGGGCGCGACGAAGTCGCGGTCGTACGGCAACGTCGGGTCGCAGCGGACCCCGGTGACGTTCTGAACGCGGCGTTCGGTCGCCAGGCCGTTGTCGTCCCATCCGATGGGGTAGAAGACGGTCTTGCCGCGCATGCGTTGGAAGCGGGCGATCGCGTCGGTGTGGGTGTAGCTGAAGACGTGGCCGATGTGCAGCGCACCGCTGGCAGTCGGTGGTGGCGTGTCGATGGCAAATACCTGGTCGCGGGCTGCAGTGCGGTCGAAGCGGTAGGTGGCGTCGGCCTCCCATCGCTGCATCCAGCGGGCCTCGATGCCGTCGAGTGACGGCTTCTCGGGGATCTTCGACTCGGTATCAGACATGGTCCGACAAGGCTACCGATCGTCCGTCGGCACCAGGATTCGAATTCGCAAGCCCATGTGTCCACAATGTATGATAATGTGTACACATGGATGTGGGTGTGCGCGAGCTGAAGCAACATCTGTCGGACTATCTCGACCGCGCCGCACGCGGCCAGATCATCACCATCACCGAACGAGGTCGACCGAAGGTCCAGCTCGTACCATTGCCCGGCGGAGGCGATCGCCTGGCTGAAGGAATCGCGGAGGGCTGGATAACAGCACCTGCAAAGCCGGGCTCGCTCACTCCTGCGAAACGTTTTCGATCGGTCGAGCGGATCATCGACGTGCTCGATCGAGACCGCGGCGACTGAATGCTCAGATGACCACTTACGTCGATTCGAGCGCCCTACTGAAGAGCTACTTCGCTGAACCCGACGCTTCCGTGGCCCAACGTCTTCTCTTTAGTGATTCCGTTCTGGTCACCAGCTGGATCACGATGGTCGAGGTCCGTCGCAACCTTGCTCGTGTGCTGTCAGGATCGCTGCTGCGTGAGGCGAAAGAGCAGTTCGCAGCGGACCTCGATGCGATTGCACTTGTCGCTGTCGATGAAGTTGTCTGTCGCTCGGCAGCCGAGATCGGTGAGCAGCTAGCGGTCCGATCACTCGATGCTGTGCATCTGGCCAGCGCGCAGCGATTGGCGATTCCCGCGCTGCCATTCATCACGTTCGATCTTCGTCAGGCGCAGGCCGCTCGCTCGCTCGGCTTCGTCGCGCTTGGAAGCTGACTCACCTTCACGATTCTCGACGCAGCGCGGCGCGCACTCGATCGGACCAATCGATCGACTCGGTCGAGATTCCTTCTCGCTTCATCTCGTTGCGTTGCGTGGCCAGTGCGTCGGCAGCGTCCGCTGCTCCGACATCGTTCAACCACGCCTCGATCTCGGTTCGGAGGTGCGAGGCCAGGGCCGGGCTGGCACCACCGGTACTGACGGCAACTGTGATCGGTCCGGCCCTGGCGATGGCCGGCAGAGTGAACGTGCAATTGGCTGGATCATCGGCGGAGTTGACCCAGATTCCTCGACCGGCGGCGTCGGCGGCCACCTTGGCGTTGACGACCGGGTCATCGGTTGCGGTGATCACCAGTCGAGCCGTGGCCAGATCGCCGGATTCGTAGGCTCGGGCGACCACCCGCACCGATAGATCGCGGATCTCATCCACCGCAGAAGGAGCCACCACGGTCACGTCGGCATGGGCATCGAGCAGGCCTTGGATCTTGCGTAAGGCCACCCGTCCACCCCCGACGACAACGACCGGCACTCCGGTCAGATCGAGCACGATCGGATAGTCGAAGGACACTTCGGAAGGCTACCAACGACGAATTACCCCAATCTTGATCGAATTAGTCGTAATTAGGTAAGCTTCCGGGGTGAGCCTGCTCCAAGCCCCCGAAGATGTCGAGCAGTTGCACCCTTCAGAGGTGCTCCGCTGGGCCTTCGACACGTATGGGGTCGGCAACGTCGCCGTGACTTCGAGCTTCGAAGATGCGGTGCTGGTCCATCTCGCGGCCAGTGCCAATCCTGCCGCCGACATCGTTCTGCTCGACACGCAGTACCTGTTCGCCGAGACCTGGTGGCTGGTCGAACAGATGCAGGACAGGTTCGGCATCAACCTTCGCGTCGTGACCCCGTTGCCGGACGTGCATCGCGACAACCTCTGGCAGACCGATGTCGAGGGGTGTTGCGCGATTCGCAAGGTCGAGCCGCTGAACCGCGCGCTCGAGAGCAAGGCCGCGTGGGTCACAGGTGTTCGTCGCGTCGATGGCCCGACGCGCGCCAACGTACCGGTCGTCAGCTACGACATCGGTCGCAACTTGGTGAAGATCAATCCGCTTGCTACGTGGACCGACGACGACATGTCGCTGTACGCGGAGATCAATGAGTTGCCAGTCAATCCGTTGAGTGCTCGTGGCTATCCGTCGATCGGCTGCTGGCCCTGCACGCGTCCGGTTGCCGAGGGTGAGGATCGACGCGGTGGCAGGTGGGCCGGCAATTCCAAGACCGAATGCGGGCTGCAAGTATGAACGCGACGGCCAGCCCGCATCTCGAATCACTTGCCGACGAAGCGGTAACGATCATCCGCGAGGTCGCGACGGAGTGCGAGAACCCTGTCCTTCTGTTCAGCGGCGGCAAGGATTCGGCAGTGCTGTTGCACCTCGCGGTGCTCGCGTTCGCGCCGGCCAGGTTGCCGTTTCCGGTCATGCACGTCGACACCGGTCACAACTTTCCCGAAGTCATCGAGTACCGCGATCGGTTCGTCGAGCGCGTCGGTGCGCGATTGGTGGTGGCCAGCGTGCAGACGTCGATCGACACTGGTCGAGTGGTCGAGGATCCGGGCCCGCGAGCCAGCCGAAATCGGCTGCAATCGGTGACCTTGCTCGACGCCATCACGGAGCACGGGTTCGACGCAGCGTTCGGCGGCGGCCGTCGCGACGAGGACAAGGCGCGTGCCAAGGAGCGGATTCTCTCCTTCCGCGATAGTCATGGCCGATGGGACCCGCGCAACCAGCGGCCGGAACCGTGGGATGTGCTCAATGCCCGCATCCGCAAGGGCGAGCAATTGCGTGCATTCCCATTGAGCAACTGGACCGAGCTCGACATCTGGCAGTTCATCGCTGCGGAACAGATCCCGTTGCCGAGCATCTACTACTCGCATCAACGTGAAGTCGTCCTCCGTGATGGCATGTTGCTGGCTGTCGGCGGGCCTGTCGCGCTCGAGTCTGGCGAGCAGTCCTCGATCGAAACCGTGCGCTACCGCACCGTTGGCGATGCTAGTTGCACCGGTGCGGTGCGATCGACCGCGGCCACCATCGACGAGGTCATCGTCGAGGTAGCCGCAGCACGAATAACAGAGCGTGGCGCAACCCGCGCCGACGACACGTTCAGCGAATCTGCCATGGAAGACCGCAAACGAGAGGGCTACTTCTGATGACTTCGATTTCGACACTTCGCATTGCGACAGCCGGCAGCGTCGACGATGGCAAGAGCACGCTCATCGGTCGCTTGCTGCACGACACCAAGACTGTGTTCGAGGATCAGCTCGTAGCTCTGGACAAGGCCAGCCGGCGATACGGCGATGGCGAAAGGAACCTTGCTCTTCTGACCGACGGCTTGCGTGCCGAGCGCGAGCAGGGCATCACCATCGACGTCGCCCACCGCTACTTCGCCACCCCTCGGCGCAGCTTCATCGTCGCGGATACGCCTGGCCACGCGCAGTACACGCGCAACATGGTCACCGGAGCATCGACTGCCGACGTCGCGATCGTGCTCGTCGACGCCCGCCACGGCGTGCTCGAGCAGACCCGTCGACACGCTTTCATCGCCTCGCTGCTCGGCGTGAAGGCCATTGCGCTTGCTGTCAACAAGATGGACCTCATCGAGTGGGACGAGGGCGAGTTCGATTTGGTGGTCAAGGATCTCGCCGCGTACGTCGAGGCACTCCCAACGCCCGTTCCTTTAGTCGCGTTCCCGATCAGCGCGCTGCACGGTGACAACGTGGTCACGGTGTCGGCCCGCTCGCCGTGGTACGAGGGCACGTCGCTGTTGGAGTGGCTGGAGACGTTCGACGCTTCCACTGTCGCAACAGTTGCACCTCGCCTCGATGTTCAGCGCGTGATACGGCCGCAAGGCTCCGACTTCCGCGGGTTCGCGGGTCGGCTTTCCGGCGGCAGTCTGTCCGTCGGAGATCGCATCACCGTGCTACCGAGCGGGCGCGCCAGCACCGTGTCCGCCATCCAGCGATTTGGTCGCGACATACCAGTTGCCTCGGCCGGCCAGGCCATCGCGGTCACGTTGACCGACGACATCGACGTCTCTCGGGGTGATGTGTTGGTGGCGGGTGTCGAGGCGTCGACCGAGGTGGTGTCAGGTCACGTCTGCTGGATGATCGACCAGCCGCTGCGCGAGGGTTCGCGCTACTGGTTCAAGCACGGCACCCGCGTCGGCAGAGCCGTGATCGATGCTGTCGAGTATCGTCACGACCTGCACACCCTCGAGCCCGTCACTGCCGATCACATCGGCCTCAACGATTTGGCCATGGTGCGTCTCACGCTCAGCGAGCCGATCGTCGCCTCGCCATACGAGACCAGTCACGAGGGCGGCCGTCTGATTTTGGTCGACGAAGCGACCAACACCACGGCCGGGGCGATGATGATTACGGTTGCTGCATGATCTCGTTGGTCGGCGCTGGTCCGGGTGATCCTGAACTGCTGACCGTCCGCGGGTTGCGCCGGTTGCAGGAAGCCGATGTCGTCGTGCACGACGCGCTGGTCGGCACCGGTGTGCTTGCCCTCGCTCGTCCCGACGCCGAGCTCGTCGATGTCGGCAAACGTCCCGGCGCACCCGTGCCACAAGAGCTGATCAACGAGCTGCTGATCCAGCTCGGTCGAAGCGGCCGCAACATCGTTCGATTGAAGGGTGGGGACCCGTTCGTGTTCGGTCGGGGCGGTGAAGAGGCGCTGGCGCTGACTCGGGCAGGACTCGTCTTCGAAGTGGTGCCGGGTGTTTCCTCGGTCATCGCTGCCCCTGCTGCAGCCGGCATTCCCGTCACCCACCGCGGCGTCAGCGCGTCGTTCACGGTCGTCACCGGCCACCGCCAGCGCGGCGAGACGGCAGTCAACTGGAAGGCCTTGGCTCAGGCCGGCGGCACGATCGTGGTGTTGATGGGCGTCGCCCAGCGCGGAGCCATCGCGGCCGCGTTGATCGAGGGCGGCCTTCCGCAAGACACTCCCGTCGCGGCAATCCGCTACGCCACATCGATCCAACAGCATGTCGTGCGATGCGCGCTGTCGGAACTGGCCGAAACTGCGGTCGAGTCACCGGCCACGATCGTGATCGGTCCCGTCGCTGCGTTCGACCTGACCGGGGAATTCATCGAAGGGCTCGCGGTCGCAGACACGTAGGCTGGCGGGCCATGCTGCACCTGTACGACACCGCCACCCGATCGGTTCGTCAGCTCGCACTGCGCGAGCCCGGCAAGGTGAGCATCTACTTGTGCGGTCCCACCGTCTACGGCCCTCCGCACCTCGGCCATGGCCGGGCGACGCTGGTGTACGACCTGCTGCGTCGTTACCTCGAGTGGACCGGCCTCGACGTTCGGCTGGTCAGCAACGTCACCGACATCGACGACGCGATCATCAACCGCGCAAACAACGAGAACCGACCGTGGCAGGACATCACGACGAAATGCGAGTCCGTGTGGTTCGAGGCGATGGGCAAGTTGGGCGTCGCCCGTCCGACCGACGTGCCTCACGCGACGCAGTACGTCGAACAGATGGTCACGATGATCGGCCAATTGGTCGAGATCGGCCGCGCCTACACGACCGAAGACGGTGTGTATCTCAGTGTCGAGACGGTGGAGGACTACGGCTTGCTCGTCAACCAGCATCTCTCCGACATGATCGAAGGTGGTGGCGACCGCGAGGTGTACGGCGCCGAGAACAAGCGTCATCCTGCCGACTTCGTGCTGTGGAAGATGGCCAAGCCCGGGGAGCCCTCGTGGCCGTCACCGTGGGGTGACGGCCGGCCAGGATGGCACAGCGAATGCGTCGTCATGAGCCTCGACATCCTCGGCGAGGGTTTCGACCTTCACGGTGGCGGAATGGATCTGAAGTTTCCGCATCACGAGAACGAGCGCGCCCAGGCAGTCGCTCTCGGCAAGCGCTTCGCCAACCATTGGATGCACAACGGGTTCGTCGTCGATGCCGAGGGCGAGAAGATGTCGAAGAGCCTCGGCAACGTTGCCAACCTCCTCGACCTGATGGAGCACTACGACGCACGCGCGTATCGCATGTTGCTGCTTCAGTCGCACTACCGCGGGCCGGTCTCGGTCGGCCAGGACAACATCGACGCGTCGGTCAGGTCGCTGGCTGGTCTCGACTCGTTTGCGTCTCGTACCGCCGGGCTACCAATGGCCGACGCCGACGCCGACGTGCTGACCCGATTCCGCGAGCGGATGGACGACGATCTCGACACTCCCGGAGCGACGGCGTTGCTGTTCGAGACCGTCCGCCGGGCCAATGCGGCCCTCGACGCCTTGGACCCGGTCGCGCCATCGCTGGTTGCTGCCGTCTACGAGATGTGCACGGCATTCGGCTTGGTGCTCAACGCAGGAGGTGAGGTCCCCGCCGAGGCGGCTGCGAAGGCCGCTGCACTTGATGCTGCGCGGGTCGCAAAGGACTTCGGTGCTGCCGACGCGATCCGCGCCGAATTACAAGCGGCCGGCTGGACGGTCGAGACCACCAAGGCCGGCACCACGCTTCGTCGCTGACGAAATCGCTGATCGATTCAGCACGACAACGATGGCACCGCGGGCATGTCAACGTCGCTGCTGACCTGCATCGCCGTTTCGATGAAGGCTTCTGCGGCGCGTGACTGCAGCCGGTCGCGATGCCAGATGATCCCGATCTGACGGTCGAGCTTGGCGTTCAGGCCGCGGATCGCGACGCGAGCATCGGGGATCGATCGCTCGACGGTGAGCAGGGGCACGATGGCGACACCGAGTCCGATGGCGACGAGCCGTTGCGTGGTGAGGTTGTCGTCGCTTCGAAAGACGATGTGTGGCTCGGCCCCGACTCGTTCGAGAGCGCGGGCGATGCGCGTCGCGCACGGGTCGTTGACCGGCATCGAGATCATCCGTGCACCGGCGAGCTCGGCGAGGTCGACCGTGTCGGTCTGGGCCAACGGATGGTCTGGCGCGGTGATCAGCACCTCGGGATCGCGGATGAGTTCCACCATCGCGTGTGATTCGTCGAGCGTGCTCATGTCGGCGAACGCCAGGTCGGCTTGACCGCTGCGGATCAGGCCCTCAACATTGGAGATCACCGGCTCGTTGCGCAGTTCGATGTTGATGTCGGGCCACGATGTGCGGAACAGGGCGAGTGTCGGCGGTAGCAGGCGGTTGCTGGCTGACTGGAAGGTGCCGACGCGCAGAACCCCTGCATCGCCAGCGGCCATCGCGTCGAGATCAGCTTTGGCCGCGGCCAGGCGGGCGACGATGTGGCCGGCGTGATCGAGCAGTACCTTGCCGGCCTCTGTCAGCGACACCGATCGTGGGCCGCCCGGACGGTCGACGAGGCGGTGGCCGACCGCCTTCTCCAACGTGGAGATCTGCTGCGAGATGGCACTCTGCGCGTAACCGAGGCGAGTGGCCGCTTGCGAGAACGAACCCGTCTGTGCCACGGCTTCGAGCGCCATGAGATGACGAACCTCGACACCGACGGGTAGATCGTATTCAGAGATTGATTTCAGCATTTATATCTATTTCCCTTATTGATCGCATTGGACGATACTAACCTACAAGTTCGATTCAAGGAGAAGATCATCATGGCAGGTTTGGTTGTACTCGTTCTACTCGTGGGAGCCGCCGTGTTGGCACCGCGATTCGGCGCCGATTCACGCCAAGAGTTCACTGGACACCCCGACTGGCGCAACCGAACCTCATGAGTTCGGCGCACCACAGAGGACCCCCTCGCTAGCCCCGCCACCCAACCCCGGTGGTGGCGGGGCTAGGCCCATTTCCGGCCCGGGTCAGCATCCGTTTTGTTCGATGGTGATCCGGGTATTAGGGCAAAAGGGCTGCTCAGTCAGATAAAACGGGGGGTTGTGGCGAAGCGAGAACGCACTCCGGTGCCCAAGGGGTACTGGACGATCTGGACGACCGTCGCACTCGACCTCGTCGGCTTCGGGATCATCGTGCCGATTCTCGGTCGCTACGCGGAACGGTATGGCGCATCCGGCCTGACAGTCGGCTTGCTTTTCGCCTCCTTCTCACTGGCACAACTCCTGTGCGCACCGTTGCTGGGTCGGTTGTCCGATCGGATCGGCCGAAAGCCCGTGATCGTCATCTCTCTCATCGGTACGGCCGTCGGAAGCTTCATCACGGGCGCCGCCGGTGTTCTCTGGTTGCTGTTTGCGGGACGAATCGTGGACGGCGCGTCGGGTGGCAGCCTGTCGGTTGCGCAGGCAGCCGTTGCCGACATCGCACCAGAAGAACAGCGGCCCGGCCTCATTGGCATGCTCGGTGCTGCCTTCGGCATCGGCTTCGTGCTCGGACCGGCGATCGGCGGGCTTGCTGCGCTTGGCGGTCCGCACGTTCCCTTCTACCTTGCCGGCGTCCTGGCAACGATCAACGCGATCGCCGCGATCATTCGTCTTCCGGAGACGCGTCATCGCGAAAGTCGCGTTCTTCGCCACGATCTGACGACGCCGACTTCGCCGATCCTGCGCCGCCTGGCCGTCGTCGGTTTCATCACGGTCGTTGCCTTCACGGCCTTCGAGGCCACCTTCTCGCTGTTCGGTGATCGACGTTTCGGCTTGACCGAAGCCTCGACGGCAGCGGTCTTTCTTGGCGTCGGTTTGGTGTTGGTGGCCGTCCAAGGAGGTGCCTACGGGAGGCTCGTCGAGCGTTTCGGCACGCAACGCCTGTTCGCGATCGGGCTGGCCATGTTGATCGCGGGCCTAGCAGTCACTGCAGTCGCCACGGTGTGGCCCGTGCTGATCGTCGCCCTTTTGCTGCTCTCGGTCGGGCAGGGCTGTGCTTCGCCGTCCATCACTTCGCTGGTCACTCAGCATGCATCGCCGGAACGTCGGGGCGAGGCGCTGGGCTTTCAGCAGTCGGCCAACGGCGTCGGGCGCGTGCTCGGTCCACCAGCCGCGGGCGCGATGTTCGACCGGGTCGGAATCTGGAGCCCGTATGTAGCCGGTTCGGTGCTCTGCGGTGTGTCGATGGTTCTCGTGGTGACATGGGGTCTCAATCGCTCGATGCCCGACGTCGATTCCGCCGGGCTGCGAGAATGTCGGGATCAATGACTGAGACCCTCGAAAAACGTGAGCTCTACCACCCTGCTCTCCAGCATCGGGCTCTCGAACACCCCGCGCTCGAACGGCTTGCCGATTTCGAAGCGCTGTGGCTGTCGGACTCGCTGCCGGTCAAGCGCAACCCGTTGCCGATGGGCTACCAACCCGGCCTCGACGGTCTCAGAGCGATCTCCGTCATCGCGGTCATCTTGTACCACGCCGGATTCGGGTGGATGCACGGTGGGTTCCTCGGCGTCGAAGTCTTCTTCGTCGTATCGGGTTACCTCATCACCTCACTTCTTCTCGAGGAGCGCGAAGGCAGTGGTGGTGTTGGCCTGCGCCAGTTCTGGCTGCGGCGGGCGCGACGGTTGCTACCCGCGCTGTTCGGCGTGCTCATCGCTGTCGGAGTGTGGGTCGCTCTGTTCGGCAACGCCCAACAACAGTCGGACCTGCATCGCGACTACCTGCCCGGAATCTTCTACTTCGCAAACTGGGGCCAGATCTTCGGTGGTGCCCAGTACTTCGGCAACTTCTCTCCGCTGCGTCACCTGTGGAGCCTCGCTGTGGAAGAGCAGTGGTACCTGCTGTGGCCGCTGGCGTTCGTGGCGCTAACTCGGCGCAACAAGCGCACCGTCGAAGTCGGGCGATCCATCATCATCGCCGCCGTGTTGGTGATGGTCATCACATGGTGGCTCGCATCACCCGCGGCGCTCACCTCGGACCGCACCAACTTCTTGTACCTCTCCACGCTGACCCGTTCGAGCGGCCTGTTGCTCGGCGCAGGTGCCGCCTTTCTATGGCGGCCATGGAAGAGCAGGGCACCGACCGACGGGCGTACCGGTGTGATGATCAACGTCGCCGGTCTTGCAGCGGCCGCACTCCTCGTCTGTGCGTTCACCTCCGCGCACCTCACCGATCGATCGCTGTATCGATGGCAGTTGGCAGCGGTGTCGATGTTGTCGCTGGTCGTCGTTGCCGCGGTTGTCCATCCGGCAGCCTCGTCAGCGCGGTCGCTGTTCAGCAGCCCTGCGTTGGTCGGTCTCGGCAAGCGGTCCTACGGGGTCTATCTGTGGAGTTGGCCGATCTCGGTCATCTGCGGCGCGTACGTCGGATCGTGGACCAGGTTCATCGCGGCGATGTCACTGACCATCGTCGCCTCCGAGTTCTCGTACGTGTACATCGAGACACCGATCCGCAAGGGATCGCTACGACGATGGTTCGATCGTCCGCACGACAAGGACTGGTCGAGACGAACGATCGCGTCGGCAGTTGTCGGTGTGCTCGTCGTCGGCTCTCTCGTGGTTTTCTTCGCGCGGGTCACTCAATTTGATCGAGCCGCAGGTGGACCGGACGTAGCGATCGATCTCACGAAAGTGCAATTGCCCGCACCGACCGCAAGTGATGCCGCCGGGGCTTCGACTTCGGTTGCAGCGGTAGCGCCTGGAGCGTCGACCGCGCCGACTTCGACAGCGGTCGGAGTCGCTTCGCCGGTGCAACCTGCCGGCCCGGCGCGCCTAGTGATCGTCGGCGACTCACAGGCGCACGCGCTGGCGATCAACCTTCCTGCTGGCATCGAGAGCGCGTTCAAGATCACTGATGGCTCCGTCGAGGGGTGCAGCGTGTATGACGACGGCACGGTGCGCTCGAAGCGAAGCGGGTTCAATCGATCGTTCGCCGACTGTGGCGGCTGGGCCGATCAGTGGGGCAAGGCAACCAGCAAGGCACATGCCCAGATCGCCTTGGTCGTGCTCGGCGCGTGGGATGTGTTCGATGTCGAGGTCGGTGGTCACGTGATCGCCTTCAACACACCGGCCGGCGACAAACGCTTCGTCGACGATCTCGGTCTCGGCGTGACTGCCTTACGTGATGCGGGTTCCAAGGTGGCCCTTCTCGAGGTGCCGTGCATGCGACCGAAGGACGTCAAGGGTGCCGGTGTCCCGGCCCTTCCCGAGCGTGGCGACGACAATCGCATCGCCCACTTGAATCAGTTGCTACGCCAGGTCGCGGCAGCGGATCCGACCAATGTCTCGTTCGTCCGCGGCCCGACCGAATGGTGCAACGACCCATCCATCTCCACCGATCTCGGCTATCGATGGGACGGAGTCCACGTCTACAAACCGGGAGCCAAGTTGATCTACGAGACCATCGCCCCGGCCCTGCTGTCGATACCGCGAAGCTAAAATTCCAGCTTGACAACTCCTGGTTACCCGGCGGTATAGTTACCCGCAGGTAACATCGCTGACCAGGAGTGTTCATGGCCGATTTCGCGCTCAACGAAGACCAACTGCAGATCCAGAAATGGGTCCATGACTTCGCCGAGGACGTCATTCGCCCGGCCGGTCACGAGTGGGACGAACGCGAGGAGTTCCCCTACCCCATCGTGCAGCAGGCCGCAGAGATCGGCTTGTACGGCTGGGAGTTCCTGCTCAACACCTTCGGCGATCCGACCGGTCTCACATTGCCGGTTGCGATCGAAGAGCTGTTCTGGGGCGACGCCGGCATCGGCATGGCGATCATGGGTTCGGCGCTTGCCGCCGCAGGCATCAACGGAAACGGCACGCCCGAACAGGTCGCCGAATGGGTTCCGCAGTGTTATGGCGACGCCAACAAGGTGCAGCTGGGCGCGTTCTGTGTCAGTGAGCCGGATGCCGGATCAGATGTGTCGTCGCTGCGCACTCGCGCCGTCTATGACGAGGCCACGGACGAATGGGTGCTCAACGGAACCAAGGCATGGATCACCAACGGCGGCATCGCCGACGTGCATGTCGTCGTTGCCGCGGTCGAGCCCGAGCTGAAGGGCCGCGGGCAGGCTTCGTTCATCGTTCCGCCTGGAACCACGGGCCTGAGTCAGGGCCAGAAGTACAAGAAGCACGGCATCCGCGCGTCGCACACCGCCGAGGTGGTGCTCGACGATGTTCGAGTCCCGGGCAGTTGCCTGCTCGGTGGCAAGGCCAGGCTCGACGCCAAGTTGGCGCGGGCGCGGGAGTTGGGCCACAGCGGCGAGAAGCAGCCGGCGATGACGACGTTCGAGGCCACTCGTCCCGCGGTCGGAGCACAGGCACTCGGCATCGCTCGCGCCGCATACGAGTTCGCGCTCGACTACGCCAAGGAGCGCAAGGCGTTCGGCAAGCCGATCGTGATGCACCAAGCGATCGCCTTCAAGCTGGCCAACATGGCAGTCGAAATCGACGCGGCCCGCCTCCTGATCTGGCGTGCCGCGTGGCTGGCTCGTAACGGCGGGTTCACGAACGCCGAGGGCTCGATGAGCAAGTACAAGGCCTCCGAAGTCGCCGTTCGGGTCACCGAAGACGCCATTCAAATCTTGGGCGGCTACGGCTACACCCGCGAGTACCCTGTCGAGCGTTGGCACCGCGATGCGAAGATCCACACGATCTTCGAAGGCACCAGCGAGATCCAACAGCTGGTGATCGCCCGGGCGATATCAGGCCTGCGTATCGAGTAGATCGACCTTACTAGCCGGACGCTGCCGGTGGCTCTCATCGGTCGTCCCTACTTGTCATCCCTAAGATCTGGGGTAGTGTTCTCGCATGGCGACGCTGCGCGAGAAGCGACCCGGTGTGTGGGAGGTCCGCGTCTTCACGGGCTCCGATGCGCGTGGCCGCCCGACGCAGCTGTCGCGCACGGTGCATGGTGGCAAGCGCGAGGCATTGAAGCTGGCGGCCGAGCTCGAGGTCGGCCCCGGCCGCGCGTCGCCAGCGGGTCGGTCGGTCAGCGATGTGCTCGACGCATGGGTCGAACAGAACCTCGACACATGGGCACCGTCCTCGGCGCGCGATCAGCAGAGTCGCGTACGGGCGATCAAGAAGGACCAGATCTCGCGACTGCCGCTGGCGCGGCTGTCGGTGGGCGATGTCGAGCGCTGGCACACGCGGATGCGCAAGGCGGGCATGGCCGACGCCGGCGTCAAGAATCTTCACGGTGTGCTGCGCGCCGCGCTGTCGCAAGCCGAGCGATGGGGATGGGTGAGTAACAACGTCGCCGGCATTGCCCGGCTGAAGTCGTCGAAGACGCAGCCGCGAACTGTGATGACGCTCGACGATGTGCGTGCCGTGATGGCTGCCGCGGCGACGATCGACCCAGCCGCGTTGCTCGGGTTGCGGATCGCCGCGGTGGCCGGCGCACGCCGGGCCGAGTTGGCCGCGCTGCAGTGGACTGACGTGGTCGACAGTCAGCTGACGATCGACTCGGCGATCGAGTTCGTGAAGCGCGGCGACGGCTCGCCGGAGATGCGCGATGCCGCGACGAAGACGGCGAACACGCGAACGCTGACGCTCGACCCCGACTCGCTTGCGCTGATCGAGACGGTACGAGTGCAGCGGCAGCCGTACGGCCCGTGGATGTTCGGCCTCGGTCCGGAGCTGGTGAGCCCAGATCGCATCGGCTGGTGGTGGAGCCGTTCCCGCAAGCTGTCGGGCATCGACTCGAAGTGGCGCCTGCACGACCTACGCCACTGGTCGGCCACCGTCGCCATCGGCCAAGGCCACGACGTGCGAACAGTCGCCGGTCGCCTCGGCCACGCCAACCCAGCGATGACGCTCCGCGTCTACGCCCACGCCTTCGCCGCCGCCGACCAAGCAGTAGCCGCCGGCCTCGGCGAGATCCTGAAGGGCGACCGGTGAAGCGCCTGCCCTTCACCGACGCGTTCGTCGACGAGTCCGTGCGCGGCCGTCGGTACCTGATGGCGTGTGTGATGGCCGAGGCGCGACACCTGCCGGAGTTGCGGCCGGTGATGCGAGCACTCGCCGTCCACGATCGGGTCCACTTCAACAACGAGTCCGCACGTCGAAAGCGCCTCGTGCTGGGGGTGATTGCCGACATGCCGATCGGCGTGTTCGTCGCCGTTGCACATCGGGGCCACGGCATCAGTGAGTTCCTGGCGAGGAACGCCTGCCTCGCGGCCGTCGTCGAGCACGTGCAGCAGCGCGACGTGCCGCGCCTGGTGATCGAAAGCCGGGACGATGACCGAGAGGACGAGCGCCACCTGGTTCGCGTTCGGCAGCCCGAGCCGTGGCTGGTCTTCGAACATCGACGGGCGAGCGCGGAGCCCATGCTCTGGGTTGCCGATGCGATCGCATGGGCGCACGGGGCCGGCACGAGCTGG
>JANMRB010000164.1:0-1755 GCA_031370825.1 Ilumatobacteraceae bacterium | reverse complement strand
CATCAAAGAGATGGAGAGGGTGTTCGGGGTTAGCTACCCGACCATCAAGGCGCGTCTCAACCGGATTGGCGAGAGCCTCGACTTTGTTGATACCAACCCTGCGCCGTCGCGCCTGGAGATCCTCGAGCGGCTGCGCCGCGGTGAGATCACGGCTGATGTCGCCATTCACCTACTGGAGGAATTGAAATGACAGAAGAGCGCAGGCAGATCCTTGAGATGCTGGCCGGGGGCAAGATCAATGCTGACGAGGCCGACCGCCTCCTCGGTGCGCTGGGCGGTGCATCATCGACCGCTACCGCGACCGCCGTTCAGGCCAAGCCGATGCCCAAGTTCATACGGGTCATGGTCGACGGCAAGGATGGGAAGGACAACAAGCCGGTACACATCAACATTCGGGTGCCGATCGCGCTATTACGCGCCGGTGTGCGGTTCGCTAGCCTGATCCCGCTCAGTGCCCAGGTAAAACTGAACGAAGAGCTTCGCAAGCAGGGCATGGATTTCGACGTGAGCCAGATCAAGCCCGAGAACCTCAACGAGCTGATCGACCAGCTCCAGGACCTCTCTGTCGATATCGACGCCGAGCAGGACGACACGAAGATTCGGGTCTACATGGAGTAGAGCTGAGCTAGCAACCGCATGGCTACCCAGGATCCGGCGCCAGTGCTCGCCACCTCTCCGCCGAGCGGGGAGACGGCGAGGCCGGGGCGGCCATGGACCGTTCTGCGATCGGGACCTTTTCGCAACCTTTGGGCCGCGACAAGCCTTTCGTTGATTGGCGACTTCTTCAGTTACGTCGCCATCGCCTGGCTCGTGCTCCAGCTCACGGGGTCGAGCCTTGCGCTTGGGTCGGTGCTCATCGTCCAGGCAATTCCGCGCGGCGTCCTCATGGTCGTTGGGGGCGCCATCTCCGACCGTTGGTCGGCTCGCATGACCATGCTCGCTTCGATGGGGCTGCGTGTCGCCCTCGTAGGGCCGCTCGCCGTGCTGGTGCTGACCGGTCACGTGCAGATGTGGGAGGTCTACGGCATCTCCTTTGTGTTCGGTGTTGTCGACGCCTTCTTCATGCCCGCGAGGTCCTCGATCCTTCCTCGCCTCGTGGCCGATCACCAACTCGAGGCCGGCAACGCTGTCCTGAACGTGTCGGGCCAGGTGTCGATCGTCGTTGGGCCGGCACTCGCGGGCCTGGTTGTAGCGACGGCGGGGACTGGGTGGGCGTTCGCTGCCGACGCCGCCTGCTTTGCGGTCGGCGCCCTCTTCGTGCTGTGGCTTCCGACTGCCACAAAAGCCAAAGCGGGCGATGCGACAGAACCGGACCGTGGCTTGGCGGGACAGATCATTGCCGGGTTCCGCTACGCCTGGGCTGACGTTGGCATCCGAGCGACGCTCATCATCATCGCCGCGATCGACTTTGGCGCCAACGGCGCTCTCAGCGTCGGGCTGCCCACCCTCGCGCATGATCGATATGGAGAAGGCGCCGCGGGTTTCGGCATCCTTCTCGGGGCTTGGGGGGTCGGAGCGACCGTCGGCGCGCTCGCATCTGGCATGGTGAGGCGCCCCGAGCGCATGGGCTGGATCATGATCGCGGTCTGCGTATGGTTTGGCATCACGATCGGCGCCGTCGGGGTGATTCCCACTATAGCGCCTGCCGCCGTCGTGATGGCAATCGCTGGACTCGCGTCGGGCGCTGTGAACACTTTCGGTATCAGCTGGCTCCAGCGCCGAACCGATCCAGCGATGCAAGGGCGGGTGATGTCG
>JANMRB010000158.1:0-16713 GCA_031370825.1 Ilumatobacteraceae bacterium | reverse complement strand
TCAAATGGGCGCCGGTCATCGGCGTGCTCGCTGTGATCGGAATCATCTACGGCGCGCTCGGCTGCCTCGCGCAAACCGACATGAAGCGACTGATTGCCTTCTCGTCTGTCGCGCACATGGGCTTTGTGATGCTCGGGATCTCGACGTTGACCACGCTCGGCATCGATGCTGCCATCTTCGGGATGGTCGCGCACGGTCTGATCACCGGCATGTTGTTCTTCCTCGCCGGTTCGGTGAAGGAGCGCTATCACACCCTTCAGATCAGCAGGCTCAGTGGCATGCTCACGCAGATGCCGCGCCTCGGGTGGATCCTCGGTTTCTGCGCGATGGCGTCGCTCGGCCTGCCTGGCCTCGCCGGGTTCTGGGGCGAGTTCCCGGCGATCCTCAGCGCGTACAGTCCGGCCAGCGGTCTCAGCCTTGCGCTGTTCCGCACGCTGATGGTCGTTGCCGCCGTCGGCACGGTGTTGGCAGCGAGCTACCTGCTGTGGCTGTACCAGCGAACGGCGTTCGGCGAGCCGCGCCAAGAGTTCCTGGGGCACGACGGCCCGGCGCACGCGGCAGGCGCCGCCTCGAACCCCGATCATCACGATGACATCCACGACGTCACGATCTTCGAGTGGATCGCGTGGACACCGCTCCTCATCGCCATCGTCGTGCTCGGCGTGTATCCACAGTTGATGTTCAAGGTCATCGACCCCGCGGTCACCCAACTCACTGCTGTGTTCAGGAAGTAACGCGTGCTGTCGCTGTTGTTCGCTGCAGGTGGGTTCGTCTCACCCAAGGTCGATTATCACGCGCTCGCGCCCGAGATCGTTCTCGGCGGTGGAATTTGCTTCGTGTTGATGGTCGACCTCTTCATCGACGAGAGCAAACAGTGGATCCTGGCCACGTTGTCGGGGTTCGTCCTGCTGGGCGCCCTACTGCCGGTGGTGACGCTCGGTGTGATCGGCGGCGACGTGCGGGCGATGTTCGACGACCGCTACGTGATCGACAAGTTCAGCTTGGTGCTGAAAGGCTTGTTCCTGCTCACTGGCTACATCGTCGTGCTCTTGTCGACCAACGAGATCGAAGAAGGTGGCTATCACCAGGGCGAGTACTACGTGATGCTGCTCAGCAGCATCCTCGGAATGGTGATGATGGCTTCGTCACGCGATCTGATCAGCGTGTTCATCGCCCTCGAGTTCCTCTCCATCCCTGCGTACATGATGGCGGCGTGGCGAAAGCGTGACCGCAAGAGCAATGAGGCCGGCGTCAAGTACTTCTTGCTCGGGGTGTTCGCCAGCGCTGTGATGTTGTACGGGATGAGCCTGCTCTACGGCGCGACCGGCAGTACGAAGCTCACAAGCATCGGTCAGGTGGTGACCGGCAAAGGCAAGCTCGGCGGAATCGAAGTCATGGGTGTCGTGTTCGTGATCGTCGGGTTTGCCTTCAAGGTCAGCGCTGTCCCGTTCCACACGTGGGCGCCCGACACCTACGAGGGAGCGCCTACGCCCGTGACGGCCTTCCTCAGTGTTGGGTCCAAGGCTGCGGGTTTCGTCGCCTTGATTCTGCTGGTCTACATCGCATTCCCACAAGCGCCCGACGTGTACCGGCCATTCATGTGGGTGCTTGCCGCGCTGACGATGACGGTCGGCAACGTTCTGGCGTTGCGCCAGACCAACATCGTGCGCCTCCTCGCCTACTCGAGCATCAGCCAGGGCGGGTTCATCTTGATGCCGCTGGTGGTTGCCGGTTCGACCCGCTCGAACGAAGCGTCCTTGCGGGCGATCGTCGTGTACCTCATCATCTACGCCGCAACCAACCTCGGGGCCTTCGCCGTCGTCATCGCCGTCAGTCGCAAGACCCGCAGTGGTGAGATCGCCAGCTTCGGAGGATTGTTCGGGTATGCCCCGGGGCTTGCGGTCCTGATGACCGCCTTCCTCGCATCCCTGGCGGGTATACCTCCGCTCGGTGGCTGGTACGCAAAGTTCGGCGCGTTCAACGCTGTCCTGACGGCGCGCAGCGGCTGGGGTTACAGCATCGCCGTCATCGGCGCGGTCAACGCTGTGATCGCGACGGCGTACTACGTCACGATCATGCGCGAGATGTGGATGAAGACTGCGCCCGATGGCGATGTCACACCCGTGAGAATCCCCGGCTCGATCAAGGCAGCGCTGGCGATCACCGGTGTCGCCACACTTGCGTTCGGTGTGCTGCCCGGTCTCACCAGTTACGGCGGTATCACCGAGCTCGCCGGTGCTTTCGGCCTCTGACGAAGTTCGGGCGGCCATCGATGCTGCCGGCGGGGCGATTCGATTCGACGAATTCATGCGCATCAGCCTCTATGGCGAGCACGGTTTCTATTCGACGACCGGTCGGGCCGGCCGGCGTGGCGACTTCATCACTTCCCCTGAGGTCGGTCCGTTGTTCGGCACGGTGCTTGCCCGCTGGATCGAGTCGGAGCACCGACGACTCGGTGAGCCCGAGGACTTCAGCATCATCGAGTCCGGCGCGGGCACGGGCTCCCTTGCCCGCGCCGTGCTGGCAGCGGTACCTCGTTGGCGTCACCACTACACAGCTGTGGAGATCTCCGAGCCTCAGCTTCAACAACACCCTGAGGGTGTGCGGTCGCTGCCGTCGATCTCGTCGATCCCGTCGATCCCCGTGGGGAGCGGAGTCGTCATCGCCAACGAACTGCTCGACAACCTCCCATTCCGACTAGCGGTCTTTGAGGGCCGCTGGCGAGAGGCCGTGGTGTCCCTCGGCCGGGGCGGCGAGCTCGTCGAGGCGACGATCGCGAGCGATCCGGCTTGGGGCTTTCTACCCGTGGCCGCGTCACATGGCGCTCGCGTACCCATCCAGGAACAAGCGTCGGCGTGGGTCACGTCTGCCCAGAGACTGCTTCACAACGGAACTGTGATCGTCTTCGACTATTGCACCGAACGCACAGCGGAGTTGTCTGCTCAACCGTGGCGGAACTGGCTGAGGACGTATCGATCGCACGACCGCGGTGGCCACTACCTTCGCGACCCCGGTAGCCAGGACATCACGGCGCAGGTCTGCGTCGATCAGATGCCTGCGCCGTCGGCGTTCGAGACGCAGAGCGACTTCTTACGGCGTTGGGGAATCGACGATCTTGTCGAAGAAGGCCGAGCCGCGTGGGCGGCCTCGGCGGCGCGGCCGGATCTCACCGCACTCGCGATGCGAAGCCGAGTGCGCGAGGCAGAGGCGCTTCTCGAGCCGCTCGGACTTGGATTCTTCGGGGTCATTTCTTGGCGGGTAGAGTCTTTCCGCGATCTCAACGGGCAGCTGATCGTTAGCCACGAAAAGTAGGGCGCAACCGCACTCCGTGAGTGGGCCGAATGACTTATTCTTGCACCACCTTTTTCCGATCTAATCTGAACGCCAGCGCAGGCGGCAATCCGATCAATCGGATCGCAATTTGGAAGGACAACAATGAGGTACCTCATTCGTCGCGGTGATCCCGTTCCAGCGCGCAGGAACGACCGGACTCGGGCGGCGGCCCTTGTCGCCACGTTCTTGCTGCTGATGGCGGGCGTCATCGTTTCGGCGCCCGGGCTGATCACTGCCAGCGCGTCCGGTTCCACATCTGTCGACAACTCCCAGGACGGCAAGAACGACGACGAGAACAAAGATGAAGGCGAGAACGACGGCGAGAACGAGGGTGATGACGGGAACCATCACGAAGACGAGTGTGAGAACGACGACCAGAATCAGCACGAAAACGCCGGCGACGACGAGAACCAGAACGAAGATGAGAACGACAACGAGAACAAGGGCGACGACCCAAGCAGTTCGTCCAACTCATCCAACAAGGTCGCCGGGCAGGACACCACGCACGACGACGGCCATGACGATGGCCATGACGACGGCCACGGTGACAACCACGGCGACGTTGACGACGACGAGAACGACGACGACGAAGGCTGCACCGCCACCTTGACCGTGGTGAAGTTCCCCGACAACAGCCACGGTGGAAACTTGGCGCCGGAGAACTTCCATCTACTGGTCGACGGACGACCGCAGGATCAGAACGTCGCAGCGACGGTCACGGCCGATCTCCACGTCATCGGCGAGGTCGACGTGCCGGGCTACGAGCTCAGCGCCATCTCGTGCACCGACGATGACACCCTCGAGCCCGTGGCGAACGACAACGGCGGCGTCAAGCTCTCCGTCGACCAGCACGTGACCTGCACGGTCGTCAACGACGACATAGCTCCCACCATCACCGTGCACAAGGAAGTCCAGAACAACAACGGTGGGTCCGCTGTCGCGTCGGACTTCCACCTCACGCTCGACGGCACCGAGGTCACACAGGGCGATGTTGTCGAAGTCGACGCCAACGCACCGATAACGGTCTCCGAGGCAGGAACCGTCGCCGGCTACGCCCCCACGTCAGTGGTATGCACCTCCGACCTGCCCGGCTCACCGAACAATCTGACCGTTCTGGACAGTGGCGGTCTCGACGTCACGCCCGCACTGGCCGAGAACATCGAGTGCACCATCACCAACCACGACACGGCACCCGGCCTCACGGTCATCAAGACGGTCGTGACGAACAATGGTGGCAACGAGGGCGTCGGCGACTTCCCGCTGCAAGTCAATGGTGATCCTGTGAGCTCCGGCACGCTTGTTCCGTCCACGGCCGGCGTTGCGCTGGCGATGACCGAGACCGAGAAGCCCGGCTACACGGCTACGGACATCACCTGTGTGAGTTCGGATGCGGTCTCCACCAACAACTTCCACACCACGTCACCCGATCCTGCTGCATTGGGGACAGTGACTCTGGACGAAGGCGAGTCGGTCGTGTGCACGATCACCAACGACGACATCGCGCCCGCTGTCACCGTTCACAAGGTGGTGATCGGCGGCCCGAAGGTCGCTGCCGACTTCCAGATGACGGTCGGCGGCACCAACGTTGACCAGGGCACTGCGGTCCCCGTGCTTGCCAACACATCCCTCGAGGTCTCCGAAGTCGCCGACCCCGCCTACGACAAGTCCAGTGTTGTGTGCACTGACATCCTCATCAGTCAGCCACTCGCCAACCCCCTGGTCCTCGACGAGGGACAGGGTGCCTCTTGCGTCGTGACGAACACTTTCCAAGCACCTGCGACGCCGACGATCACCGTCGTCAAGAGTGTGACCAACAACTCCGGAGGCACGCTCGCAAAGGCCGACTTCCATCTGCAGATCGACGGTGCCAACGCGGTGCAGGACACTCCCCTCGACGTGTCCCCTGGTGCCCACACGATTTCCGAGGTGGCGCAGCCAGGGTACGCGCAAACCTCGATCGTCTGCGTCGACTCGGCGACTCAAGCCACTGTTGGGCAAGGTGGAACTATCACTCTCGGTCCAGCCCAGAAGGTCGTGTGCACCGTCTCCAACGACGACGTTCCTGCGGCGCTGACCGTGGCGAAGCAATTGATCAACAACGATGGAGGAGTTGCCAGCCCTGCTGATTTCCAACTGAAGATCGATGGCCTCAACGTGCCTCAGAACCAGGCACAGTCGGTCAGCGCGGGCGTTCACACGATCGGCGAGGTACCGGTCGCCGGCTGGCTCATGACGGCGATCAACTGCACCGACGATGTCGCCAAGGTGCCGGTGATCTACGACGCCGGCATCACGCTGGCGCTCGGCCAGCACGTCACGTGCATCGTGTTCAACGATGACGATCCTGTCGACCTGGTCATCACGAAGAGCGACGACGGCCTCGTCAAGGTGGCCGGCGGTCCTGCCTTCGACTACACCATCACGGTAAACAACCTCGGCCCACGCGACGTGACGACCGGCGCGGCGGTCACAGTGACCGATCAGCTTCCTGCCGGGCTTCAATACGTTTCCTTCCCTGTCAACTGCACGGCGGCAGGACAGACGCTCACCTGCTCGCTCCTGGCCGCGGACCTGCAGGTCGCCGATCCGCCCGCTGTCATCACTCTCACCGTCGGCGCCGACGCCGATGCCGCCAGTGGTACGTATACCAACATGGCCTTCGTCGACACCGCCGAGGATCCGGCGTGCGTCGGCCAGTGCGTGCCGGTGTGCGGTTCGACAAACAATGTCGCCTGCGAGAACACAGACGTCACGCGCCAATCCGCGGTGACGATCATCAAGGCCGACAGCGTCGACTCGATCGGTCCCGGCGGTCAATACGACTACAGCATCACGGTCACCAACGCGGGTCCGTCGACGTTCGTTCCCGGTCTGGTGGTGACGGATGATCTTCCGGTCGGGCTCGATTTGGTCTCGGTCGGTGCGGATTCGCCGTGGAGCTGCAACGACGCCGACCCGGTCGTGTGCACCTTTGGCGCCGCTCTTCTGCCCGGGACGAGTACCTCCGCGATCACAGTCACTGTGCATCTCGATCCAACCTTCCTCGGGAACAGCGTCGTCAACGTTGCCCAGGTGAGCGCCGTGGTCGATCCGCCATCTCCGCCCAACAATCCGGCGACAGTCGTGAATGGCACCGTCAGCGAAACGACCCCGATCGTGCGCAGCGCTGATCTGGAGATGGTCAAGACAGTGTCGCAGGCCACGACGGAGGCGGGCGGGAGCTTTGATTGGACGCTCACCATCACCAACCATGGCCCTGATACGGCGACCAACGTCGTGGTCACCGACGCCATGCCTGCGGAGTTCGCAGTGACAGGCACGACTCCGTCCGGCGCGCTCAACTGCACCAACACTGCAAGCACCGTGCAGTGCACCGTCGCCGTCCTGGCCAATGGGGCGACCACTCAAGTCACGGTTCATGTGACCACGGCTGCTGCCGCAGCTCTAGGCATCGCCAACAACACCGCTTCGGTGTCGTCTGATTCTTCCGATCCAGTCCCGGCCAACAACACCGCTACGGCATCCATCGACGTCGCAGCTTTGGCGAGCTTGTCTCCGGTGCCGCCCGCAGTCAGTCCTGCAGGTCCCACACCGCAATTGCCGCGCACTGGCAACAGCTCGCTCGACGGTCCGCTCGATGTCGGCGGCCTCCTCCTCGTCTCGGGGGCTCTCGTTGTGATGATCGCCCGCCGGCGTCGCCCCATGTTTGCCTGAGCTGTTTCGCTAACGTGCCCGGTGGGGGTTACGACATGAGCGACGTGAGCGACAACCACAACACCATCGACGACCTGATGCTGGAGAACCGCAAGTTCCCTCCGCCCGCCGACTTCAAGCGTCAATCGCTTGTGACCGACACGTCGTTGTACGACGAGGCCAACGAGGACTATCAGGGCTTCTGGGCGCGTCAGGCGTCCGACCTGGTGACGTGGACCACTGAGTGGGACACGATCTGTCAGTGGGAGCTGCCGTACGCCAAGTGGTTCGTCGGCGGGCAGCTCAACGTGAGCTACAACTGCCTCGACCGGCATGTCGAGGCCGGTAGGGGCGACAAGGTCGCCTTCTACTGGGAGGGCGAGCCCGGCGACAGCCGCGTGCTGACCTACGCCGATCTGCTCGACGAGGTACAGCGATTCGCGAATGCCCTCAAAGAGCTCGGCGTCCAGCGCGGCGACCGGATCAACATCTACCTGCCGATGATCCCTGAAGCCGCGATTGCGATGCTGGCATGTGCGCGCATCGGGGCGGCGCACAGCGTCGTGTTCGGCGGATTCAGCGCCCAGTCGCTGTCGGACCGCATCAACGATGCCGAGGCAAAGGTCCTCATCACCGCCGACGGTGGCTATCGGCGCGGCGAGGTGTTTCCACTCAAAGCAGCGGCCGACGAGGCCATTGCCAGCACATCGACCATCGAGCACGTCGTCGTGGTCCGGCGCGGTGGGAATGAAGTCGAGATGGTCGCGGGTCGCGACCACTGGTATCACGATCTGATCGCAGCTGCCGATCCGATCTGCGCCGCACAGCCGATGGACAGCGAGCAGCTCCTTTTCTTGCTGTACACGAGCGGCACCACGGGGAAGCCGAAAGGCATCATGCACACGAGTGGCGGCTATCTCACGCATGTTGCGTTCACCCACAAGTTCGTGTTCGACCTGCACCCCGATTCCGACGTTTTCTGGTGCACGGCCGATGTCGGCTGGGTGACCGGACACAGTTACATCGTCTACGGGCCGCTGGCCAATGGTGCGACGAGCGTGATGTACGAGGGCGTGCCCAACTTCCCCGCCAACGACCGGCTGTGGGCCATCATCGAGAAGTACAAGGTCACCAAGTTCTACACAGCACCAACTGCCATCCGCACCTTCATGAAATGGGGGGCGCAAGAGCCCGCCAAGCATGATCTGTCCTCGTTGATTGTGCTCGGCTCGGTCGGCGAGCCGATCAACCCAGAAGCGTGGATGTGGTACCGCGAGAACATCGGCGGTGGCAGGTGCCCGGTAGTCGATACCTGGTGGCAGACCGAGACCGGCGGGATCATGATCAGCCCGTTGCCCGGGGCCACCACCTTGAAGCCGGGATCGGCGACGTTTCCGCTACCCGGAATCGGTGCCGAGGTTGTCGACGACGCCGGCCGGCGCGTGGAGATCGGAGGCGGCTACCTGACGCTTACCCAGCCCTGGCCCGGGATGTTGCGAGGTATCTGGGGGGACCCGCAGCGGTATGTCGACACATATTGGAGTCGCTTCGAAGGCCGCTACTTCGCCGGCGACGGCTGCAAGCTCGACGACGAGGGGTACTTCTGGTTGCTCGGACGCGTCGACGACGTGATGAACGTCAGCGGGCATCGCATCTCCACCACGGAAGTCGAGTCTGCACTGGTCTCACATCCGGCCGTTGCCGAAGCGGCTGTCGTCGGCGCGCTCGACGACACCACGGGTCAGGCGATCATCGCCTACGTCACTCTGCGCGGCGGCAGCGAGGTCGACATCACCGAACTTCGCAACCATGTGGCGACCGAGATCGGCGCCATTGCCAAGCCGAAGATGATCTACTTCACGCCCGACCTGCCCAAGACCCGCAGCGGCAAGATCATGCGCCGGCTGCTGCGCGATGTCGCCGAGGGACGCAACTTGGGTGACACCACAACGCTCGCTGACGCCTCGATCGTCGGTGAGCTGCAACGACGTGCCACCGAGGTGACAGAAGACTGACCGCTCTCAGCACTCAAGATGCCGGGGTTCTGTGCCGATACACGGTAGGTGACGGACGAGGAGTTGGCTGATCAGCCCGGTCGTGTGAAGACGCGCCCCGACGAGGAATCGGACTCGGCCGCATCGGGACAGGTGTTTTCGCCGAAGGACTTCCGTCTCAACTTGAGCGCTCGGCTGGCGGCCGCCGACGACACTCCGCTCGCTGACGTGGGCACTCTTGCTAACCTCGACAACCCCGCCATTCGCAAACTGACCTGGGAACACGTCGTCCCCGACCGGCCGTCGTCCTCCGAATCGAGTTCGGCAACATCGGCCCCGTTGCCGCCGCCGCGTCGAGTCCCTCCCCCCTTGCCGCCGCCCCGGGTGAAGCGCGGGAAGGGGAAAAAGTCTGCGCAACCGGTGGTCATCGACGAAGAGCTGGACGATGAGGTCGATTCGCCGGTTGAAGAGATCGAGCTCGACGAGATCGCAGTCGAGGAGATCGAACTCGAGGAGATCGCAGTCGAGGACGTCGGAGCCGAAGAGGAGGAGTTCGACGACGAGTCCGAGAACGCCCGCGAAGCAATCTTGCGCCGCGTCCGCGCAGCAAGGCCCGCTGCCCAATCCGAGGAGAATCGCCTCTCGTTGGTCCCTGACCTCGTCGACGACGACTCACCCATCGAGTTGCCTCTCATCACACCATCCGGTCCGGTCGTCACCTACGTGCAGAGTGTGTATACGCCGGTGCTCGCCGACTCGATCTACATCCCCCCTGTGCGCCAGACGACGACCGTCGCCGCGGTCTCTCTCGTACCGGTTGACCCCAAGCAGCACAAGCGCACCACGAAACGCAAGTCTAAGACGAGCCTGGGCGGCAAGTTCATGACCGTGTTGATCTTGCTCGGCCTGCTGGCCGGCGGCGCGTTCGCCGCCAAGAAGTACCTCGTGCACCAGCTTCACCAGCCTGAGTGGTCTGTCGATATGAAACCGCTCGCCGACGAGGTCGCGCTGACGCGTGATCTGGTTTTCAAGGACTCCGTCGTCGTCACGGAGCTACCGGTCGAGGACTACGCGACGCGGTTGGCGAGTTCGATCACCG
Source organism: Ilumatobacteraceae bacterium (assembly GCA_031370825.1). Lineage (GTDB taxonomy): Bacteria > Actinomycetota > Acidimicrobiia > Acidimicrobiales > Ilumatobacteraceae > JAENVT01. Next base: position 6,594 of record JANMRB010000158.1, on the reverse strand, counting down.
GTTCTCGTACTGACCTGGCGCCAACATGGCGTGCGCTCGGCGTGCTGAACGGCGAACTCGATCTCAACATGATCGGTCGTCAGGCGATGAACGATTCGCCCGCGTTCTACGATCCTTCGACCAAGACGATCCTCGTTGCGGCCGATCTGAAGTCGTACGAACATCTCTACCGCTTTGCGCTCCGTCGCGCGCTGGCGAGTGCATTGCTCGATCAGCAGTACGGCTGGGTCGCACGGGTCGCGTCTGGGTCTCCTGCAGTCGCCCTCGGCATCAGGTCGACGATCGACGGCGATGCCTTGGCGGTGGCGAGCTCACTTGCGGCAAGTGACGCGCCTGATCAGCTCGCCCCGGAACTGTTCTCGTTCATCCAGGGCCACGGCAACACGCTGGGGCAATCTCAGTACGTAGCAATGCTTGCGGGTCGTGTCGGCGTGACCATGCGCCCGACGATCGTGTCGATGGGGAACGATCCAGTGTCCGTGGCCAAGCTCGAGCAGTCGACCCCCGCGAGCGATGCGTTCCTCGATGCAACCCGAGCAGCACCGGCCACCGTTTCCCAGACCGACACGCAAGGGATGATGTTCTGGTACTACGTGCTCGCCAGTCGCGTCGACGACCGCGTCGCTTGGTCGGCGGCGACCCGATGGACGGGCGACACCTTGGTTGCTTCAACGGGGTCAGCGACCCCATGCGTTGATGCAACTGTGGCCGCCGCTGATGCGGACGGAGCCGCAGTCCTGCTCACCGCCTTGCAGTCGTGGGCGGCAGCTGCTCCGGTCGAATCGGCGACGACGGTCACCCCGGCCGAGGGCAATCAGGTAGCCATCCGGGCCTGCGATCCGGGCGCTGCCGTGACGGCAGTTATTCCGGTGAAGGTTCCCGTCGTCTTCGGCGGCGCCGCCGTCGAGCGAGCGTTGGTGCAAGCCGCAGCGAGTGCGGCCGCCGGGACCAAGGTCGACGCAGCGTGCCTCACCTCAGCAGCTCGGGCGCGCGGCGCAGCCTTGAGCTCGCCTGCGGACGATGCTCCGGTGTTCGTGGCCGATTGGCAGCCGGCGTATGTCACCGCCAACTTGGATCTGGCGAGTGGCTGCGTAGCTGCCTCAGGCTGAACTGCGAGCTAGTCGCGGAAGTTCTGGAACTGCAGCGGGATGCCGAGGTCGGCGCCCTTCAAGGTGGCGATGATCGCCTGCAGGTCATCGCGCTTCTTGCCTGTGACGCGCACGGTCTCGCCCTGGGTCTGGCTGCTGAGGCCTTTCGGACCCTTCTCCTTGATCACCTTGTTGATCTCACGAGCCTTGTCGGATGAGATGCCGACCTTGACCGTGAGGACCTGACGAACGCTGTTGTGCGTGGCTTCTTCGATCTTGCCGTAATCGAGGCCCTTCAACGAGACGCCGCGCTTGACCAACTTCTCTTCGATGACGGTTCGCAGCGCAGTGAGACGATCTTCGCTGGACGTGCGCAGGGTCAGTACGAGGTCGGTCTGTTCGATCGACGAGTCCGTGTTCTTGAAGTCGTAACGCGTCGCGATTTCGCGCTGCGCTTGGTCGATGGCGTTGCGCATCTCCTGCCGGTCGACCTCCGAGACAACATCAAAGCTGGGCATGTCGTGAGACTAGTTGCGCCCGCTAACCTCATTTCCCTCAGATGGGTCGGTACCCGAGTGGCCAAAGGGGGTTGACTGTAAATCAACTGGCATAGTCCTACGGAGGTTCGAATCCTTCCCGGCCCACCCTCGATGATCGCCAGGCTCCACCGGGGCCTGGCGATTCCACTTTTCCCGAACGACTTTCCCGAACGACGACTCCCATGATCCTCATCGATGCCGAACGACTCGCCGCCAGCCGGCCGAACCGTCCCTTGTTCGCGGACGTCTCGGTGACGATCAGCGATGGCGACCGGCTCGGTGTCGTCGGGCTCAACGGCTCTGGCAAGAGCACGCTGCTGCGCATGCTGGCCGGGGAGTTGCAGCCTGAATCGGGCGAGGTTCGCTGGGGGCGCGGGGCGCGCGTGGGCTTCCTCGCCCAGAACCCGATGCTTGCGCCGGGTTCCGTGCGCGCCGCCGTGGGTGCCGAGTGGCAGGGCGAGGCGATGCTCGACCGACTGGGCATGACGCCGTTGCTCGACACGTCGACCGATGAGTTGTCAGGTGGTCAGGCCAAGCGCACCGCTCTCGCCCGACTGCTGGTCGGCGAGTACGAGGTGTTGATCCTCGACGAGCCGACCAACCATCTCGACCTCGATGCGATTCAGTTTCTCGAAGAGTGGCTCGCGGTGTACCGCGGTGGCTTGGTGCTGGTGACGCACGACCGCCATGTGCTCGACAAGGTCACGACCAAGGTTCTCGAGCTCGATCGGGGCTCGGCGTACCTGCACGTTCCCACCGGGTGGCACGCCGGGTCGGGCTACGCCGCGTATCTGGCCGGTCGGGCCGAACGCGAAGAACGCGCTGAGGTCGCCGAACAGGTCCGCAAGAACCTGGCAACGCGCGAGTTGGCCTGGCTGCGGCGCGGCGCACCGGCGCGCACGTCCAAGCCGAAGGCCAGGATCGCCACCGCGACGGCATTGGTCGAGGGCGGGGCTCAGCCGCTTGCTCGGGAGGGCGATCTCGGCTTGGCGATGGGTTCGAAGCGGTTGGGGTCGAAGGGCATCGAACTGCAAGACGTTGCGTTCTCCTGGCCCGACGGCAACTCGGTTCTCGACCCGTGCTCGCTGGTCTTCGAGCCCGGGGACCGTGTCGGGATCGTGGGCAGCAACGGTGCCGGCAAGTCCACGTTGCTCGACCTCATAGCCGGCCGCCTGCGGCCAACCGCCGGCACCGTGGATCGTGGCGCCACGGTGCAGGTCGGCTACTACGACCAGCTCGGACGCGACCTGGACCTCACGCAACGGGTGCGTGAGGCGATTGCGGGCGACAAAGGTGAGCCGTCACTTGCCGATGTCGCGTTGATGCGTCGCTTCTGGTTCGACGGGGATGCCCAGTTCGCTCCGATCAGCACGTTGAGCGGCGGAGAGCGTCGTCGGTTGCAGCTGCTCCTGACCCTCGTGCCCCAACCCAACGTGCTCCTCCTCGACGAACCCACCAACGACCTCGACCTCGACACCTTGCGATCGATGGAGGACTTCCTCGACGACTGGCCGGGGATCGTTGTCACCGTCAGCCACGACCGCGCTTTCCTCGACAGGGTCACCGACGAGTTGCTGGCCCTCGACGCGCAGGGTGGCGTGCGCTGGGTCCGTGGAGGTGTCGCGGCATGGCTGGCCCAACGCGCCGAAACCCCCAAGCCGCTGAACTTTGTCGCTCCCAACAGGCCAAGCACGTCTGCAGCGACAAAGTTGCGTCCGCAGGGGGCGTCGGCGGCACGAAGCCCCTCGACGGTGCGCCGCCAGCTGAATCAGGCCGAGCGCGACCTGGCTTCTGCGGTTGCCGCACGCGACAAGCTGGCGGCCGAGATGAGCACCACGAACGCTCACTGGGAGTTATCGAAGCTGGGCAACCAGCTGGCCGCGGCACAGTCGAAGGTGGCCACCATGGAGGAGTCGTGGTTGGCCCTTGCCGCGGAGGCCGAGGACCTCGGTCAAGACCCTTTGGGCCCACGCCCGCCCACGCAATAAGACCTCGCTGAGAGATGCAGATGTTGACGCATCGTGAGGAGCCCGAATACGGCTTAAGTCATCGTGCGTCATCATTCGACCCGAGTGCGGCCTTTGGGCGAGTGGCTAAATACCAGTTGACATTAATTCCGATTCGCAGGATTCTCATACAATCTCTCCGGGGCATCGGGCGCTGGCGAGCGGGGACAGAGGGACGGAATCATGGACGGACGGGGTGCTTATAACGCGCGCTTGAACGAGCGCCATCATGCGGTAACGCCACAAAATCTGGCAAGGGCTCGAGGGCACGCCAGATCGACTGGCAGCCGCCTTCGCACCTTTCGTGCCGTTGCAGCGGCACTTGCCATGTTGGGCACGGGCCTGGTCAGTGGCAGCGGCTTGTCCGTGCAAGCTGCACCAGCGCCGGTCGCTCAGGGTTTCACGGTGACGGCAGCGGACTTGTCGTTCATCCTGAAGCAGATCAAGATCGCCGAGGCTCATGTCGTCAACACGACATCTGTCACCGGCCCTTGCGGCGCGCTCGTGGGCACGGGCCCGAACCAGATCGTCAACCCGCTGTTGTCGTTCGGGTTGCGCACCGTCGACGGTTCGTGCAACAACTTGCAGCCCGGTCAGGAGAAATTTGGTGCGGCGGATCAACCGTTCCCTCGTCTGACAACTCCGGTGTTTCGCGCCGCGGAGAACAGCGACCCGGCTTTCGGCCCGGTCGTGGCGACCTCGTACGCCCAGACGACCGGGTCGGTGTTCGACTCTGAGCCGCGCACGATCAGTAACTTGATCGTCGACCAGACCTCGACGAACCCGGCGGCGATCGCTGCGGCTGGGTTTCCTGTGCGCACGCAGGGCAACACTGGCGTCGTCCCGTGCACGAGCCCGGGTGTTCCGGTTGATTGTGTGCCGGAGTTCGAGACGTTGTTCATCCCGAACGTGACGACCGACATCGGTCTCTCGCCGCCATACAACTCGCTGTTCACGATCTTTGGTCAGTTCTTCGACCACGGTCTCGACAAGATCACCAACGGTGGCGCCGGGACCGTCTTCGTGCCCCTCAAGGCCGACGACCCGCTGATCCCCGGACCGGACCACGTCCTCGGGACCGGAGACGACCTGCCCGCGCAGCTGCGGTTCATGGTCCTGACTCGTGGCACCATCTTGAACAATGCAAACGGTGTCCGCAGCGCGCCGAACACTGACTCGCCGTTCGTAGATCAGAGCCAGACCTACACGTCGCATTCGTCGCACCAGGTCTTCACGCGTGAGTACGTCGCTGCTGTCGGTGGGCCGCTTTCGACCGGCAATTTCCTTTCCTCCGCCGACGGCGGTCTGCCCACCTGGGCGATGGTCAAGGCCCAGGCGGCGACATTGCTCGGATTGCGACTCGTCGACGCCGACGTCGGCAACATCCCGATGATCGCAGCCGACCCCTACGGCAACTTCCTCCCGGGCGCGAACGGTCTCCCGCAGTACGTCACTGCTACCGGTCTTGTCTCAGGTAACTTGGCGACTCCGGTTGCGGCGCCGCCCAACGTGCTTCGCATCAACACGGCGTTCCTCAACGACATCGCCCACAGCGCAGCACCGACCCCTGGCGGGCCCGACGCCGACAACGTCGCCGGGGGGAGCCTCGACAGGCCGGTTCCTGCTGGGACCTACGACAACGAGCTGCTCGACCTGCACTTCATCTGCGGCGACGGCCGGTGCAACGAGAACATCGCCCTGAGCGCCATTCACCAGGTCTTCCACTCCGAGCACAACCGTCTGATCGGTGACATTCAGGGCACCCTGGCCGCCAACCCTGCTGTCCTGGCAGCGTTCCAGACCACGTCGGCAACCACCTTCAGCTACGGGGAGCGCCTGTTCCAGGCAGCCCGTTTCGTCACCGAGATGGAGTACCAGCACCTCGTGTTCGAGGAATTCGCCCGCAAGGTGCAGCCGGCGATCAACCCGTTCGAACCGTTTGCGCTCAACCAGACCGATGTCAATCCGGCGATCACCGCAGAGTTCGCCCATGCGGTGTACCGCTTCGGCCACTCGATGCTGACTGAGACGATCGCCCGCACCAACGAAAACGGGTCAACCAACGACATCCCGCTGCTCGACGGGTTCTTGAACCCCGCGGCATACAACGATGGTGGAAGTGCCGGCACGCTGACATCTGAACAGGCCGCCGGTGGAATCATCATGGGCCTGTCCGATCAGGTCGGGAACGAGCTCGACGAGTTCGTCACCGAAACGCTGCGCAACCACCTGCTCGGCCTGCCGCTCGACCTGCCTTCGATCAACATGGCTCGTGCCCGCAGTGAGGGCATCCCGTCGCTGAACAACTTGCGCAAGCAGATCTTCGCGAAGACCAACGACGGTCAGTTGGCCCCGTATGCCAACTGGATCGCCTTCGGCCAGGCGTTGAAGCACCCGGAGTCCTTGATCAACTTCGTGGCCGCCTATGGCCAGCACCCGACGATTCTTGCCGCGACCACTCTGGCCGGCAAGCGTGAGGCTGCACGTCTGATCGTCGCTCCCAACATCCTCGATGTCGCTCCCGCCCCGCCTGCCGACGCTGCCGATTTCATGGGCAGCTTGGGTGCTTGGGCAAACACAAGTGGCAATTCGACTACTGGTATCGACGGCATCGACTTGTGGGTCGGCGGCTTGGCCGAGATCACCAACCCGTTCGGTGGGCTGCTCGGTACGACGTTCAACTACGTCTTCGAGAACCAATTGACCAACTTGCAGAACGGCGACCGTTTCTACTACCTGGCACGTACGCCGGGTATGAACCTGCGGGCCCAGCTCGAAGGCAACTCGTTCGCCGAGCTGGTGATGCGCAACACCACGGCACACAGCCTGAAGGCCGATGCGTTCGCCACAGCGGACTGCAAGTTCGAGCTCAGCAACACCGTCTCGCCTGCCTCTCCGGGTAGTGCAATCATGGGTGGTACGACGAACAACGACGACATGCTGTCGGAGTGCAACGAGAAC
>JANMRB010000157.1:0-88221 GCA_031370825.1 Ilumatobacteraceae bacterium | reverse complement strand
CACCAACGGTGCCTCGGGTGCAAGCGGATCGACCAGGGGCGGAGCCAGGCGATGCAGCAACCACGTGCCCAGTCCAACGCCGCCCAGATACGCCCGGAGGACACGCTCGTCGAGCTCGAGTGGGGTGCCCGTTGCGGACTGCCCGTCGACGTCGACGATGAGGGCCTGCTTGAAGTATCCACCCAGCGCCACGCCCGAATTATACGCCCGCCTCAGCCTCCGGCGTCGGCCGATAGGAGGGCGACGGTGTCGCCGGCCACGAGCGGCAGGTGTGCGTCCCGTGAGATCAGATCGCCGTTCAGGGCGGCCATGACGTACTTGTCCAGCGCGATCCCCACGGCCTGGGCGGCGTCTCCGAGTGTCGCGGCCCGAACCGGGCGTGGTCCGCGTTTACCGGCCGATGCGAGTGCGCCAAAGCATTGGACCGTGACTTCCGCAGGCGGACGGCGTCGGGCTGCTTCGTAGTCATCCGGAGAGTTCACGTTGATCACCGAATCGAGCTCAGGATCGAATCGCGTCATAGCGGCGTCATCGAGCAACTCGGCGTCGCCGATCTGGCGCATGCGGCAGTGCTCGAACAACATCCCGGGACGGAGCTCTCCGTCCGCAGCGAGGTTGGCGATCAGATCCGCCAACGCGGTTCGGTAGACCGCGGCGAGCGGCTGCCGGAAACCGCGCGCCTTCGGCAACACGACGTCAGTGTCGACCTTTGCAAACTGGCGCAGCACCCGCTGGACGAACGCGGGATGCAAGAACGGCATATCGGTCGAGCAGACAAACGCAGCTGGAGCTTGGTCGCCGATGGCTGCCAGTCCGGTGGCGATGCCGCGCATCGGACCCAATCCCTCGATGGGGTCTTCGACCTTCTGCACGCCACTTGGCAACGCCGGCAGTTGTTGGCCCGGCGCCGCGACGACGACGACCGGTCCGTCCACCGTGCGCGCTAGGAGTGCCGCGGTGCGGTACAAGAGGGTGGAGCCGTGCCACTCCAGCGCCGCCTTGGACGTGCCCATCCGTGACGATCGACCACCTGCCAACACCACTCCCGCGGCGCTGGCCTCGCTCTGTTGCACATCGACGAAGCTAGCGGTCAGATCCGGGCCTACTTCGAGACCTTCTCCTTGACCTTGCGGCCGGCCTCGATCGCTGCATCGGGATAGCGGTGCGGATCGCCGGGCACACCCAAGGAGTCACGGAACAACGTGATGGCCCGCATCGCAGCGGCCTCGTGCAGACCGGCGTTCATGATGCGATTCACCGATGGGGTGAGGTCGATGGATTCGGTGCGGATCGACTGAGCCACACCCTCACTGGTGGTGAGGTCCTCGGCGAGCGCTGCCGCCGCCTTTGCACGTTTGGTGGTGGCTGGACGAGTCTTCGGTGTAGGCATGACGATCCTTCGCTGTTTGATGATGAACGCCCGTGTCGGACGTCGCTGAGGACCGGCATGAGAGAAAACCAATTCTACCGCACTGCGACACGATCCGATTTGACCCGAACCGTTGGCCGATTTGACCCGAACTTCGTCGCTGCGGTCCTGCTCAGCGCCTTGGCAGCGACAAATTCTTGGGATGACATGGGCACGCCCGAATCGGGCCCGGTTCCGTAGCACGGTGCGAGAATGTGCGGCATGGAGACACGTTCCCTCTCACCGAAGCATGCCGATGCGCCGATGGTGCCGATCATCGGGATGGGCACGTCGAAGACGTTGGACACCGACGATCTCGCGCTTGCCGGTAAGGTGGTGTCGGCAGCGCTCGACGCGGGCACGACCTTGTTCGACTCGTCGCCGATGTACGGCAAGGCGGAACGCACGCTGGGGGCCGCGCTCGAGAGTCGTCGTTCGGGGGCGGTGGTCGCGACGAAGGTGTGGACCGACGACGACGTGGTGGCGGAGCGTCAGATCGCAGCGTCGCTGTCGTTCTACGGCGGCCACATCGAGCTGTTGCAGATCCACAACATGGTGCGCTGGCCCGAGCGGCTGCGGCGTATTGAGGAGCTGCGCGACTTGGGTCAAGTGACACTGGTTGGTGCGACGCATTGGAAGGCGGCGAGCTTCGACGAGCTCGAGGCGGCGATGGTCACGGGCCGCCTCGATGCCATCCAGATCCCGTACAACCCACGGGAACGGGAGGTGGAGGACCGCTTGTTGCCACTGGCCGCCGAGCTCGGACTTGGTGTACTGATCATGCGCCCGTTCGCTGCCGCCGATCTGATGCGTACCGCCCCGTCCGCCGCCGAACTTGCACCGCTCGAGCCCTTCGGCATCCACACGTGGGGACAGGCGTTGTTGCAGTGGGGACTGAGCCACCCGTCGACAACCGCGTCGATCCCCGCCACATCGAAGCCGAGCAGGGCAAAAGAGAACGCCGCCGCCGGCGACGCCATGCCACTCCACGACGAGCACCGCCAATTGATCAGCCGACTGGCCGGCGCCTGACTCATTGGGTGGCGATCGCCGACAGGTGTCGGCTAGGCGTCGCGACGGCGAAGCAAGAACGCTGCCGCCCCTACGGTCCCGATCGCCCAGCCATTCGGAACGAACAACTCGCAGCGCGGTGACATCGATGTGGCCGATCTCACTCTCGGAAAGCGTCGGAACGTCGATCGTCGGGGCAACCTCGAGTGTGGTCATGACGCCGCCATCTCCGTGGGGTGGTACTCGACCGAGTCGTGGGTGAGCGCCATGAACGCTTCCTCCAGGGATGCCTGCTGCGGCACCAGTTCATGCAATGCGATCAGGTGGGAGGACGCCTGCATGGTGAACGTGGCCACCGAGAGGTCGGCGATCAGAGGGCCGCGGCCGATGACAATGAGGTGATCTGCCGTGAGCGCCATCTCCGACATGAGGTGCGACGACACGAACACGGTGCGGCCCTCACGGGCCAACGACTTGAGCAGGTGGCGGATCCACAAGATCCCTTCGGGGTCGAGACCGTTGACGGGCTCGTCGAGGATCAGCGTCGCCGGATCGCCCAGCAGCGCAGCGGCGATGCCAAGGCGTTGACCCATGCCCGGTGAGAAGCCGCCGACCCGTTTCGAGGCGACATCGCAGAGCCCGACGAGGTCGAGCAACTCGTCGACGCGTCGAGTCGAAATGCCGCAGGTAGCCGCGAGAACGAGCAGATGATTGCGAGCGGACCGGCCGTTGTGCACGGCCTTCGCCTCGAGCAGCGCACCCACCTCGTGGAGCGGAGCACGATGCCCGGTTTGACCTCGAAGGTCAGATCATCGACAGCGACCTTGTCGCCGTACGTCTTCACCAAACCACGAGCATCAATCACGGTGTGCCCGTTCGTCGAGCATTGGTCAACGTACCGTGACAATGCGTTCCGGCCCAGCGTGCCGGGAACTCTTACCGGACTACTACCAACGCTGAGTCATCGCGCGGCGTCGCGTCGAAGCCAATTTCTGGCGTCAGGTGGCGACGCCTTCGATGAGGTCGGCAGCGCGATGGGTGCCGTCGCGCGACCTGATGACAGCGGCGTTGGCCGCCATCCGTGTTTGCAGCCCATCGTCTGCCAACAATCGATCCACTGCACCGATCAACTCATCGTCTTCGAACGCGTACGTCGACAGCCGCACCCCGTATCCGGTCTCGTGCACTCGTTGGGCGTTGTCGTACTGGTCCCAGAACAGTGGCAGCAGAATCATCGGCTTGCCGAAGTGGAACGACTCGGTCGTTGTGTTGTTGCCGCCGTGGGTGATGACGAGATCGACCTCCGGCAACACGTTGGTCTGCGGCACCTGCTGCGCCCCCCACATGTTGGCGGGCAGATCGAAGGTGTCGTGCAGTGGACCCTTGGAGACGATGTAGCGGTGAGGTGTGCGGCCGAGCACGCCGATGAGGCGTTGCATCAGCTCGACATCAGCCGAACCGAGCGAGCCGAGTGACAGGTAGATCAGCGCTCCGTCCGTACCGAGCCCGTCCGTACCGAGTTGGTCCGGCACCTCGAACGGAGCGTCCGTGGCTCGCACCGACGAGTCGAGGCGATTCCACGTGCGGCCGAGCGGGCGCCGGTCGGTGTAGTCGATGACTTCGGGATACGTGTAGAGGTTGAGCACCTCGCTCTCGTGGATGAATTCGAGATCCGCCAGGGGCGCCGCGCCACATGATCGAACCCATTCGTCGTAGGCCTGCCACATCGGTCGGTGGGTCCGGTCGTACTCGGCCCGAAACCCGTCCCAGTCGGTGCGATCGGCGGATGGCAATCCGCTGTAGGCCGGTGGCACGTCGGGGCCCTTCATCTCCAGCGGTTGGCAGCTGACGACGCGCACGAACGGCACGCCTGCTGTGGTCAACGCGGGGAAGCATGCGACGTTGTCTTCGACGATGACGTCGGGTCGTTGGCGCCCGATGATCTCCTTGAGTTGCGGCTCGCAATACATCGCTCCATCGATGAGCGCCTGCCAGGTCGGTTGCATGAAGCCGCTGAGTTGATCGAACGTCGACGTTCTGAACACAGGCTTCGTGTCGCGGATGAAGTCGGTCCAGAACTGTCCAGCGGCTTGCGCTGGCGCATCGGGCGGCGGGGGCGGTGCCAGGTCGACGAGGTCCTCGACGAACCCGAGCGGTTCCAATCGGCCGGCCCACGATGCCTCCGCCGCGAACACGACCTTGTGGCCGCGTTGCCGCAAGAGGTTGCCGATGCCGATGCAGTTGTTGGTCGGCCCGTAGGCGCTCTCCGGCATGAACAAGAAGGTGGCCATGGCTACCGTTCTAGCGTGACACCGGGCGCCTCGATCGAGCTGGCAGAACGGTTGCTCGGCGAGCGGTGTTCGAACGAGCGGCCCATCACCGTCGATCAGACCAACTACAGCGTCGTCGTGGACGAACGGATCGTCGTCAAATGGCTGCGTCCTGCCGTACCCGCCCCCCACCCCGGTGTCGAGCTGATACGTCATCTGACCGCGAGCGGTTTCGACGAGATGCCCGAGCTGATCGGTGTCGACGAACGCGATGGAGTCGTGCATGCAGTCGTGACGACATACCTCCCCAACGCGCTGGATGGCTGGGACTGGTTCGTCGACGATGTCGAGGCCTGGCTCGACAACACGTTGCCGTTCGATGTCCTCGTCGCGTCGGCGCAGCGGATGGGCGCCATCACGGCTCGACTGCATACTGCGCTCGCCAGTCTTCAAACGTCGCTCGTGAGCACCACCACGGTGGCCGATCAGGCGATGACGGACCTGCGACTGGCCAGTCAACGCTTGGACGGATTGGAGTGGCTCCACGAAGCTCGCGTTGCCGCGGCGCTACAGCCGTTGCGCGACATCAGCCTGGTGATGGGCCACCGCATCCACGGCGATCTACATGCGGGTCAGTTCCTGCGTGCCGGTGAGGTCATGCTCGTGACCGACTTCGACGGGAACCCATTGCAGGACCTCGACGGCCGGGCACAGCCGCAGTCGCCACTGCGCGATGTCGCGTCGATGGTGCAGTCGATCGCCCACGTCGGGGCGGTGGTCGTGAAGCGACGACGACCGGACCGCGCCGCCGACGTCGATCGATCCATTGCGGCAGCCACCGAGAGCGCACTGGATGCCTACAGCGTGGCCCACTCCATCGATGCCGACCTCTTGCTGGCCTTCCGGGTGGCGCAAGAGCTGCACGAATACGCCTATTCGATCCAGCACCTCCCACACTGGCGCTACGTCGCCGACGCAGCACTGCCCGGTCTGCTCGAGGTTCACTAGCCGGGGGTGGCCCGTTGCTCGACCGGTCGCCGGATAGGTTCGGGCCCGTGGACCCCGCTGCCTTCGTCGCGGACCTCGAGGCAAAGCCGGAAGCGCTGCTCGGGTTGCTCGACCTCGTGCCTGACTGGAACGGCGTGGGTGCCGGATCCATCGTGCTCACCGGCATGGGCTCGTCGTTCTTCGCGGCGGATGTCGGCGCGAGACGACTGCGCCGTCACGGCATCGCCGCTGTCGCCGAGCTTGCATCGGTGGAAGCCACGGTTCCACCGTCGCCCGAGCTCACTCTGATCGGCATCACGGCTTCGGGCAGAAGCGTCGAGACCCTTGGTCTGCTGGCGGCCCATGCAGGCGTCAGTCGCACCCTGGCATTGACCAACGACGACTCGGCTTCGCTACCGGCCGATTGCGTCGTCTCGATGCACGCCGGAGTCGAGTCCGGCGGCGTCGCCTGCCGTACATACGTCCACACACTGGTCGCGCTACTGGCTCTCGAGCAACATCTCGCCAACGTCGATCTCCGACTCGGTGAACGTGTGCGTCGCAGCGCGGCAGCGATCGCCTACCTGCTTGACCGACGCGACGGCTGGTTGCCACCGGTGATCGAGGCGGTCGACGGAACGGAGGGGCTCTGGCTGCTCGCGCCCGCAGAGCGACTCGGGTCAGCGCTGCAGGGTGCGTTGATGGTGCGCGAAGGACCGCGGCGTGCGGCCGATGGTTGTGAGACCGGCGACTGGAACCACGTCGACGTGTATTTGACGAAGACGCTGGATTACCGCGCCCTGCTGTTCAGCGGGTCACGATTCGATCGCGATGCGCTGAACTGGATGATCAACCGGCGGAGCCACGTCGTCACCATCGGTGCCGAACCTGCCGGCGTCTCCGCCAGTGTTCGATATCCCGGCGACGATGATGAGATCGTTGCTCTGCTGACCGAGGTGCTTGTTGCCGAACTGATGGCGGCGCACTGGTGGCTAGCGTCGCCGACGTGACATACGCGTTCGACCGATTCTTGCGCTACGACGAATTGACCGAGTGGTTGCACGACACGGCGGCTGAACACCCCGACCTGATGTGCGTCGAGTCGTACGGTCGGTCGTACGAGGGACGTGAACTGTGGCTGGCCACGATCACAGACGCGTCGACTGGTACGCACGACACGAAGCCGGCGCACTGGGTCGATGCCAACATCCACTCGGTCGAGGTCACCGCAAGCGTTGCCGCCTTGCACCTGATCCATCGACTGGTCACGGGCAATGCCCACGACCACACCGTGACGCGGGCGGTGCAGACGCGCACCTTCTACGTTGTGCCCCGCGTCAATCCCGATGGGGCGGAGTGGGCTCTCGCCGACTCGCCGCGCTACCGGCGCAGCAGCACTCGTCCGTGGCCCTGGCGTGACGCCCATCAGGCCCCCGGTCTTCACGAGCGCGACATGGACGGCGACGGTCGAGTTCTGCAGATGCGGATCGTTGACGCAAACGGAGCGTGGACTCCCTCGGACGAGGACCCGCGGGTTCTCATACCGGTGCCGATCGAGGGAACGATGCCGGGCGCACCTCGCTATCGCGTGATCTACGAGGGCGAGATCGTCGATCACGACGGGTTCACGATCGCGATACCGAACCCGCCCGAGGCGATCGACATGAACCGCAACTTCCCCGCCGGATGGGGCACGGGTGTGCCGGGAAGCGGTGATCACCCGCTCAGCGAGCCGGAGATCGACTCCCTGGTCCGAGCCATCCGGGCCAGGCCCAACATCTGCGGATACAACGCCTATCACACAGCCGGGGGCGTGCTGCTTCGTCCGTCGTCGGTCAAACCCGACTCAGCGCTCCCGCCTCGCGACGTGTGGATCTGGAACCAACTGGGCGAGCGTGGCACAGCGCTGACTGGCTGCACGGTGCACTCGGTCTACGAAGACTTCACCTTCGACAAGCGGGAGACGACAAGTGGAGCCGCCGACGATTGGGTCTACGACCACCTCGGCGTGTTCGGTTGGACCACCGAGTTCTGGGACGTCGTGCACGCTGCGACCGGTGTCAAACAATCGCCGCACTTCTGGTACCTGGGCCCGACGAACGAGGATCGGTTGGCGGTGTTGCGTTGGTCCGATGAGCATCATCCGGAGATGTTCGTTCCGTGGTATCCGTTCGACCATCCACAACTCGGCCCCGTGGAGCTCGGGGGCTGGAACGAGATGTGCACCTGGGCAAACCCTCCCCTCGGGCGACTGGCTACCGAGGTCGAACGGCACGCCGACTTCGCCATCTTCCAGGCTCTCGCCGCGCCGTGCCTCGAAGTTCTCGGCGTTGCTGTCACAGCGCTTGGATCGGAAACGTGGCGCGTCGATGTCGGCATCGCCAACACCGGCTGGCTGCCCACCGATGTCACCCAACACGCCCGCAAGGAAAAGCTGGTTCTTCCGGTCACCGCCTGGCTTTCCGGAGCAGAGCTGGTCAGCGGCTTGGCGCGTCTGGAGCTCGGTCAACTCGAGGGTCGGGTGCACAGCCGATTCGCGAGCGGCAACGATGGAACCCCTGATCGAACGCTGGCGACCTGGGTCGTGCGTGGTGCTGCCGGCACCGAGGTCACCGTCGAGATCGGCCATCAGCGTGCCGGATCGCGCACGGTCACCGTTGCGCTTGGGTAGCGATCGACCTGCGGCGGTGGTAATGATCGAAGGGTGCTCGGCACGTACGACTACCCGAAAAGCCACCGAATCTTCGAACTGATATCGGTCGCCACCTTCATCGGCTTTGCCGTTGCACTGATTCTGCGTGTCGTCGTCGAGGTCTCCGACCGGTTTTCGTGGCAGGTTGCCGGCCTGATCGTCGTTCTGGTGCTGGCCGCGTACGCAGTCGCCGACCTTGCGTCGGGGGTCGTGCACTTCCTGCTCGACAACTTCGGCTCCCCCGATACCCCGGTGATCGGTCAGAAGTTCGTCAAGCCATTTCGCGATCACCACGTCGACCCGATGGCAATGACCCAAGGCGACTTCATAGCCGTCAATGCCGACAACGTGTTCGTGTGCCTTCCAGTGATCATTCCGGCGTTCTTCTTTCTAGACACCGGCGCGCATCCGTACGCAGGTGCGTTCATCGTCGGGCTGGTCGCCGGCGTGATAATGACCAACCAGCTGCACAAGTGGGCGCACATGCCCACGGTGCCGCGTCTCGTCGCCGTCGCTCAACGCAATGGCGTCGTGCTGTCGAAAGAGCATCACTCGGTGCATCACTCGGGCGCGTACGACAGCAACTACTGCATCACCTGGGGTCACCTCGATCTGCTGCTGAACCGGCTCGTCTCGCTACGCAAGCGGTAGCCGGACGCTGGCGTCCAAACCGCCGCCGGGTCGATTTGCAACGGCAACCTCGCCGCCGCTGGCTTCTGCCAACTGCCGTACAATCGCCAGCCCGAGACCGGATCCGCCACGCCCTGCGCTGGCCGACCGCCAGAACCGGTCGAACGCGTGTTGGAGTTGATCGGTTGGCATGCCCGGACCTCGGTCACTCACGTGAACGGTCGCCCAGCCGTTGTCGCGTAGCGCCGAAACCGTGATCTCGTTGCCCGGTCCGCTGGCATTGAGCGCGTTGTCGATGAAGTTGTCGACGATCTGTTCGAGTGCGCCAGGCACCGCGCGCGCAGCGAGACCATCGCCGGCGTCGGCAGTCAGAGTCACGCCGCGTTCCTCGGCGAGCGGCGACCAGATCGCGACCCGTTCGGTGACTATTTCGTGGAGGTCGATCGGTTCTGTCGGAAGGAACTTCTGATCGGCGCGTGCCAGCATCAGGAGTCCCTCGACCAAACGCTGCAAGCGCTCCGTCTCTTCGGTGGCTGCTTCGATGTCCCGGCGCGCCGCGACGGGGTCGGTGTCGATGTCGGCCGCAGCCCGCTCGAGTTGCAGGCGCAGTGCAGTCAGCGGCGTTCGCAACTGGTGAGAGGCGTCGCCGGCGAACGCGCGTTGCCGTTCGACCAGTGTCGAGATCCGCTCGGTCATGATGTTGAAGGAAGCGGCAAGCCCGCGGATCTCGGGTGCACCTTCGTCGATCACCGCCCGGCTGTCGAAGTCGCCGGCCGCAACGTGCTCGGTGGCACGTTGAAGACGTCGCAGCGGCCGCACGATCGTGGTGGCCATCAACGCGGCGGCCAACGCTGCGGTTGCCAGCGAGATCAATCCGACCGCGAGGATCCCGCGCACCTTGCCGGACGCACGATCATCGATGGTCGAGGCGGAATAGGTCAGGCGCACAACACCGATCGGCAATGCACCGGACAAGACAGGAACGGCGACGTAGACGAGGTCGCCGCCTGTCGTCTCGGACGCCCTACGTCCCGAGGTCGGGCTTCCAGTTAGTGCGGTCGCAATCTCTGGACGGCTCGAGTAGTCGGTACCGCGTCGACCCTTGTCGCCGGAGACTGCGACCGCGATTCCAGCGGCGTCGGTGATCACCACTTGCGCGCCCGTGCTGCCCGGGTACACGTCAACGGTGGATTGCAACGCGTTGGGATCCGCCGTGCCCTGCCCGGACAGCGCATCTTCTGATACACCGGCGAGTATGAAAGCGTCGCGTTCGATGCCGGCCAGGACTCGCTCGGATTCGACCCGGCGCAGGTATTGGGCCAACGGGATGTTCTGCGCCGCAAGGATCACGATCGTCACACCCACGAACGCGGCGATCAGCCGCCATCTCACGAGGGGGCTTCCAACCGGAATCCGACCCCACGAACGGCTTCGATCCATCCGTGATCGCCGAGTTTCTTGCGCAGCGAGGCGACATGGGCGTCGACCGTTTTGGTCGGGCCATACCAATGGGCGTCCCAAACCGTTTCGAGTATCTCGGTCCGTGTGTGCACAGCGCCGACATCGTTTGCCAGGAACGCCAGCAGGTCGAACTCCTTGGCGGTCAGCGCGATCTCCTGACCGCGGATTCGAACCCGTCGCGTCCGCCGATCCAACTCCATTGGTCCGATCATCTGCGGCGCCGCGCTCTCGCGATCGTCGGCGTTCGGCTGACCGTCGAGAGCTCGGCGGCCAACGGCCCGAATTCGAGCGACAAGCTCGCGAAGGCTGAATGGCTTGGTCACGTAGTCGTCGGCACCGAGCTCGAGACCTAGCACACGGTCGAACTCCTCGCTCCGCGCCGTCAGCATGATGATCGGCGTTGTCACCGACCGTTGCCGCAGCTCACGGCACACGTCGCGACCATCCATGTCTGGCAACCCGAGGTCGAGCAGCACGAGTTCGTGACCGCGCTCGGCCAAGGCGGCCGCACCCGTGGCCACGTGGACGACGGTGTGGCCGGCTGCGGTGAGACCTTCCACAAGGGTCTCGGCGATCGCCTTGTCGTCCTCGACCAGCAGCAACTTCACGCAGTCATTGTGACAAGCCCGCCGGGCGCGGGGGTCCTTCTTGGACAAATCTTGGATATTCGCGGCCTGTCCCTTGGGAGGCGCGCTCGTACCTTGTGATCCACGATCGATGTGATCGTTACGACGGAAGGTAAGAAGATGAAGACTCGAGTTGCCACGATGATCTCGATTGCCGGAGTGCTGGTGGCCGGTTCGGCCGCTGCCCTGGTCAACGCGCAAGTGCTCACCGGAAATGCCTCGACGTCCGCATTCTCCGTCGACCAGACCTCGCCGACTTCGTCAACTCCGAACACTGCGGAAGCGGGCACGCAGGATCCAAAGGTCACGACAACGGTGGCTACGACGACTGCCCCGAAGGCTGCGGCGATTCCCCAGGTCGCGGCATCCTCGACGCAAGCCGTGTACGCGATCGGCGACGCCGGTTCGGTAACCCTCGACACCTCGGGTGATGTTCTGACGATCGTCAACGTCACCCCGGTTGCGGGGTGGACGGTCACCAAGTCCGAGGCCGACGACGCTTCGACGGTCGAGATCGGGTTTCAGTCGGGCAGCACCGAGGTCGAGTTCCACGCCAACCTTCTCTTTGGCGTCGTGACGACCTCGGTCGAGTCAAAAGACGTCTCGGTAACGAGCAACTCGGTTGATGACAACAGCGGCCGCCACGGTGGTGGCGACGACGGCAGCGATGACTGAGCCGATCCCCGCATCCGCCGCGGAGCGCCTCGCCGCGCTGCGCACCCCTTCCAAGGATCGCGGCAAGCCCGCTAAGGCGTGGAAGATCTTGACGGCGGGCGTGTCCACGTCAGCCATGTTCGGTCTCGTCGCGGCCATGGGCTGGGGCGGCACGACGGCTCAGAGCACAGCGCTGCCTGCAGACACCACGCTGCCGGCGGCGGACACCACGGTCCAGATCGTGCCGGTCTCGCCGGTCCCCACGACTTCTACGCCGGTCCCCACGGCTTCTACGCCGGTCGCCCCGACCTCTGCGCCGACCACGCCACCTGTTGCGGCGCTGATCCCATCGACTCCGGTGGCCACGGTTCTAGTGACGATCCCTGTTGCCGTGCCGGCCCCTCAGGCGGTGGCGCAGAAGACCACCACCCGCGCAACCTCCAACGCAACGACCAAGTCCTCGAGCTGATCTGTTGAGCCCCCAGACTCATGTTGGATCGTGGAGGGCCATGGGGTCGTCGGTCGATGTGGTTCTCGTCGGCGGATCGCCCGAACTTCTCGAGCAAGCCGCGCATGACGTCGCTCACCTCGAATTTTGCTGGAGCCGCTTCCTTCCCCACAGCGACATCAGCCGTCTCAACAACGCAGGAGGGTCGCCGCTTCGTGTCGACCCGGCGACGGTGGTACTGCTGCGGGCAATGCTCGATGGCTGGCGGGCGACCGGTGGAGGGTTCGACCCCACGTTGCTGGCCCCTCTGGTCGGTCTCGGGTATGCAGCCAGCTGGCACGACCCGGCAGCCGTCACATCTCTGCCGAGTGGGGCGTCGCTTCGTGGCAACCTCGACGAGTTGGTGATCGACGACGTCGACAGTGTTGTCCTCGCACCGATCGGACTGTGCCTCGATCCCGGTGGAATTGGCAAAGGGCTGGCCGCGGATCTCGTCGTCGACCGACTTCTTGGCGCAGGAGCCGACGGTGCGTCTGTGTCGATCGGCGGCGATGTGTGCGTGCGTGGCGCTGCGCCCCAACCGGGAGGGTGGCTGGTCGGGGTTGCCGACCCCAACGATGACGTGGTCGAGGTCGCCCAACTGACGATGAGTGCCGGCGGCGTTGCAACCTCAGGGACGTTTCGCCGCCGCTGGCACTGCGACGATGGCCAACTCGTGCACCACCTTCTCGATCCTGCTACCGGACGGCCGACGCATCATCAACGTGAGATCGTGGCCGTCACCGTGGTTGCCGGAGGCGCTGCTTGGGCCGAAGTGTGGACCAAGGCTGCGATGGTGCGCGGCGCCGCCAGCTTGCTGGCGCTCGACGAGTTCGGCCTTGGCGCGCAACTTACCTATGCCGACATGACGACCGAGGTCAACCGAGCGTGGTCTGTGTACGCGACCTCAGTCGAGCAGCGGAGCGACCTCGTTGGCGATGAAGTCGACATGATCGAGGTCTGACAGGTCGAGCACCTGCAGGTAGACCCGTTCGGCACCAGCGTCCACGTATCGGCGAATTGCCGCGGCGGTTTCCTCGGCAGATCCCGCCGCCCCATCCGTACGGAGCTCGGCAGGCTCGCGGCCGATGGCTGCCGCGCGACGCCGAACGTCGGCCTCGGTTCCTCCAGCGCACACCACGAGCGCAACCGAGTATCGCATCGGTCGTTGGCGATCGATCGCGGCGCACGCCGCCTCCACCCTTGCTTTGCGTTCGACGAACGTCGTCACCGGCGCGAATCCGACGTTGCACTCCGTCGCGTACTGGGCGGTCAGCACGGGCGTGCGTTTTGCGCCGCCACCTCCGATGATGATCGGCAGCGGTTGTTGGACCGGCTTCGGCAAACCAGGCGAATCAGTGACGCTGTGCACCTTGCCGGCATAGCTGAAGGTCTCGCCGATCGGTGTGCTCCACATCCCGGTGATGATCGCCAACTGATCGGTGAGGTCATCGAAGCGGGCCGCGGCCGGCGGAAAGTCGAACCCGTAGGCCTTGTGCTCCGGTTCGTACCATCCAGCACCGATGCCCAACTCGATGCGCCCACCGCTCATCTGGTCGACCTGGGAGACGCTGACTGCCAGCAGACCGGGCCGTCGGAACGTGACCGGCGAGACGAGTGTGCCGAGGCGGATCGTCGATGTTTCGCAGGCGAGCCCAGCAAGGGTGACCCATGCGTCCGTCGGTCCGGGGAGGCCGCTTACGTCACCCATCTTCAGGTAGTGGTCGCTGCGGAAGAATCCTCCGTAGCCGAGTGCCTCGGCGCGCTTGGTGACCGTGAGCAACGTGTCGTATGAGGCGCCCTGCTGGGGCTCGGTGAAGATGCACAGGTCGGAAAGCTGCATCTCAGGCGAGGATCGATTGGTAGACGAGCTGCTTCAGCTGGCTGCGGATGGGGTGAGTGCTGCTTGGGAGCAGCTGGGTGAAGAACTGCACCGTGAGGTCTTCGGCCGGGTCGATCCAGAATGCCGTGCTCGCCGCACCACCCCACGCATACTCGCCGGAGCTTCCGGGCACGCGGGCCTTGACGGGGTCGATCGTGACGCTGACACCCAAGCCGAAGCCGACACCGTCGAACGTCGTCTCGGCGAACAGCGGCCGGGCAAAGGCGCTGAGGTCGACACCGTTGGGAAGGTGGTTGCTGGCCATGTACTTCACGGTTCCGGGCGCGAGGATGCGCACGCCGTCGAGCTCGCCACCGCGGAGCAACATCTGCGTGAATCGGTGGTAGTCGTGCGCCGTGCTGACCAAGCCTCCACCACCGCCATGGGCCTTCGGTTCGCGGAGCGTGCCACGGTCCATCACCTCCATGCGCGCCGCCTTGCGCGTCTCCGGGTGCACTCCGTACAAGGCGGCCAGGCGAGGGGCGCTTGCTTCATCGACAAACCATGTCGTCTCGTTCATGCCGAGAGGTTCGAGCAGCCGGGTTCGCATCAGTTCGTCGAGTCGCTGGCCGGTGATCACCTCCAGCACGCGGCCCAGAACGTCGAGGCCTACCGAATAGTTCCACTCGGTGCCGGGCTGGAACAGGAGGGGAAGTGCAGCCCATCTGTCCACGACCGCCTCGAGATCCAGATCACGGGGCATTCCCCACTCGAAACCAGCCTTGCGGTAGAGCTCGTCGACCGGATGAGCGAACATGAACCCGTAGGTGAGCCCGCTCGTATGAGAGAACAGGTGCCACAAACGCATCTTCTCGACGACCGGATCGAGGATCGGCGCCGTCGAACTACCCGACCGCCACACCTTCTGATGCTTGAACGCGGGGATGTATCGATGCACCGGGTCGTTCAGCTCGAAGGCACCCTCCTCCCACAGCTGCAGGGCCAGCACGGCCGTGATCGGCTTGGTCATCGAGAAGATCCGCCACAACGTGTCGGTCTCGACGGGTTTCGATGCTTCGATGTCGCGCTGACCGTGCGTCGACAGGTGGACGAGCTTGCCGTGACGACTGACGCTGATCAGCCAACCAGGGAGCCGACCGTCGTCGACGTACTTTTGAAAGTGGGTATCGATGCGGGCGAGTCGCTCGGCGGACATGCCGACGTCGCTCGGATCACCTTCGAGCTGGAGTGTTGCCATTGGGGTCCGACGATACGACGATCGTCACGGGTCAGGCACCTCGGGCGGCTTTGTAGGGGCCCATGTCGATGCCGGGATATCGAACCGCCATGTCGGCAATGGTCTGCTCTGTCCAGTAGGGATGGCCCGGTGCGGGGATGTCGAGCAACGTTCGGGTGTCGGGGTCGACGTTGGTGACGAACTCGATCATCTCCCGGCGCTGCCCGAGGTGGCCGAAGGCGTGCTTGTTGGTCCAGCTGGCGTCGGCGGCCTTGTAATCGGCCAGGACCGTGAAACGCGAAGCCGTAGGAGACGTCAACGACGTCCCCCGATGGAAGACCTCGGTCGAGTAGACGAGCGTCGAGCCGGCCCGCCCGCAGGCCAGAACCTCGCGATCTCGCAGCTCGCCTGGCTCGGTGCGTCGCTGACCAAGTGGGATGTGCGCCGAGTACCGCTTCGGGACTGCCGCCGTTGCCCCGTTTGTCTCGTCCACGTCGCACAGATAGGTGAACGTCGTCACCTGCATCCACCGGCGCTTCACGCTCGGCACCACAAGTGTGTGGTTCCCGAAGTCGCGGTGATGGTGCTGGTCGTAGTCGGCGTTTCCGGCGTACTTCGCCCACAACTCGCCCTTGTACAGCCTGATGTCGTCGACACCCAGGATCTGGCGAACGATCGCCAGGATGCTCGGATGTGCGACAAGACGGTTCAGCTCCGCCGACGCCCACGGAAAGTTGGTCAATCCGGCAAACGGGGTGTTGGTCAGGTGGGTGTATCCCCCTGGGTCGGCAAAGTACTGCTCGGGGGACGGCACGTTCTCCCACGCGCCGCGCTGGAGAACCTCGACCTCGTCGGCGCTCAGGACGTCTGGCACCAGGACGAATCCGTCCGTGTGGAACCAGTCGAGCTGCTGTTCGGTCAACACCGTCCCATTCTCGCGCTACACAGGTCCTGTCCCTGACCGCGGCGAGAGGTCTCGACCTGGGCTCGGAGCCTGCAAAACTTGAGTCACAGTGACTCAAGTTTCCTCCCACCCGGGTTGCATCGGTCGCGAAGCGGACCGTAAACTTGCGTCAAGTTCACTCAACATCCGTATCTCAACCGAACCCCCTATTGAAGGAGCAATCCCATGGCCAAGGCAGTCGGAATCGACCTCGGCACCACCAACTCCGTCGTCGCAGTGCTCGAAGGCGGTGACCCGGTCGTCATCCCCAACTCCGAAGGTGCCCGCACGACCCCGTCCGTCGTTGCTTTCTCGAAGGCCGGCGAAGTGCTGGTCGGGGAGGTCGCCAAGCGCCAGGCCATCACCAACTCTGACCGCACCTTCCGCAGCATCAAGCGGCACATGGGTGAGGGTTGGAAGAGCCCTGACATCGATGGCAAGCAGTACACCGCGCAAGAGATCAGCGCTCGCACGCTGATGAAGTTGAAGCGCGACGCAGAGGCCTATCTCGGCGACACCGTCACCCAAGCGGTCATCACGGTTCCTGCCTACTTCGACGATGCCCAGCGCACGGCCACCAAGGAAGCCGGGGCGATTGCCGGGCTCGAGGTTCTCCGAATCATCAACGAGCCGACCGCTGCCGCGTTGGCATACGGGCTCGACAAGAGTGCCGAAGACGAGAAGGTCCTCGTGTTCGACCTCGGTGGCGGCACGTTCGACGTGTCCGTGTTGGAGATCGGCGATGGCGTGTTCGAGGTCAAGAGCACCCATGGCGACACCCATCTCGGCGGCGACGACTGGGATCAGCGGATCATCGACTGGCTGGTCCAGCAGTTCAAGTCGGCGCACGGCGTCGACCTCTCTGCCGACCGCATGGCCGGGCAGCGACTGAAGGAAGCCGCAGAGAAGGCCAAGATCGAGCTCAGCCAGGTGCAACAGACGCAGATCAACCTGCCCTTCATCACCGCTACAGCCGAGGGCCCGCTGCACCTCGACGAGTCGCTGAGCCGCGCAAAGTTCCAGGAGATGACAGCCGATCTCATCGAGCGGTGCCGCGTTCCGTTCGAGCAGGCCTTGAAGGACGCCGGCATCAGCAAGGGCGAGCTCAACCACGTGATCCTCGTCGGTGGCTCCACGCGCATGCCCGCCGTCGTCGATCTGGTCGTCAGCCTCACCGGCAAGGAGCCCAACAAGAGCGTCAACCCGGACGAGGTCGTCGCTGTCGGCGCGGCCGTTCAGGCCGGCGTGCTGCGCGGCGATGTGAAGGACGTGCTGCTGCTCGACGTCACCCCGCTGAGCCTCGGTATCGAGACCAAGGGCGGCGTCATGACCAAGTTGATCGAGCGCAACACGACGATTCCGACCAAGCGCACTGAAGTGTTCACGACAGCCGACGACATGCAGCCGAGTGTCGAGATCCACGTGCTGCAGGGCGAGCGCGAGATGGCCGGGTACAACAAGACACTCGGCAAGTTCCAACTCGTCGACCTGCCGCCGGCCCCCCGGGGTGTGCCGCAGATCGAGGTCACATTCGACATCGATGCGAACGGCATCGTGCATGTCAGCGCCAAGGACCGCGCTACTGGCAAGGAGCAGTCGATGACCATCACCGGCCAATCGACCCTCGACAAGAAGGACATCGACCAGATGATCCGAGATGCCGAGGCTCACGCCGAGGACGACCGCAAGCGTCGCGAAGAGGCTGAGGTCCGCAACAACGCCGACTCGCTGGTGTACCAGATGGAGAAGGTGCTCCGCGACAACACCGACAAGGTCGACGAAGCCGAGAAGGCCACGGTCGAAGGTCCCCTCGCCGAGCTGAAGACCGCTCTCGCAGGCAACGACGTGGATGCCATCCGCTCCGCCCACGAGAAGTTGACGACTGCCAGCCAGGCGTTCAGCCAGAAGCTCTACGAGTCGGCGGCGCGTGACCAGAACGCCGCAGGCACGTCGGCATCCGGCCAGACCGGTGAGGCGGCCAGCAACGACGATGACATCGTCGATGCTGAGATAGTTGACGAGGCGTGAGTGACATCACCTCCGGCCCGTCGTCGGAGGGTCCTGTCACCGGAGAAGATCCTCCCACTTCGCCTACGGCGCCACCCTCCGACGACTACGTCGGCGAATTGTCTGACGTTTCTGAGGATGAGGCTGAACTGACAGAGCCGACCGAGGTCGAGGTTCTCACGTCTGACCGCGACGAGTGGATGGCGCGCGCTCAGCGGATTGCTGCTGATTACGAGAACTATCGGCGACGACTGGCTACGCAGCGCAACGACGACATCGACCGCGCTACTGGGCGGCTGGCCGAGGCTCTGCTGCCGGTGCTCGACGCTTGTGAGGCTGCGTTCTTGCAGCATCCAGCCGAGATCGAGCCGTTGTTCAACCTGATGCTCAGCGAGTTGAAGAAGCAGGGCCTCGAGTCGATGAACCTGCACGAGCAGCCATTCGATCCACACCTTGCCGATGCCGTCCTGCACGAGCCGGGCGAGGGGGAGCCCGTTGTCAGCGAGGTCTTGCGATCCGGTTACACATGGAATGGCAAGGTCCTGCGGCCGGCGATGGTCAAGGTCCGCGGCTGAAGCGGGCCCACTGAGGTCTGTGATCGAGAATCGCAAGTGAACGAGAACGGAGGGAGGTGATGATCTATGGCGGCGCAACGTGAGTGGTACGAGAAGGACTACTACAAGATCCTCGGCGTCGGCGAGGACGCGAGCCCCAAAGACATCACCAAGGCGTACCGCAAGCTGGCCCGAGGTAGCCATCCCGACACGCACCCCGGCGACGATGCCGCCGAAGAGCGGTTCAAGGAAGTCAGCGCGGCGTACGACGTCTTGGGCGACGAAGCCAAGCGCAAGGAATACGACGAGGTCCGCAAGCTCGGCCCGCTCGGCGGGTTCCAGGGCGGTGGCCCGGGTGGGCCCGGCGGTGGATTCAACTTCAACGTCGGCAGCGACGGCCTCGGCGACATGCTCGGCCAGATGTTCGGCCGTGGCCGACGCGGTGGCGGCCCATCAGCGGCCGCGGGCCCGCAGCGCGGCGCCGATGTCGAGGCCACGCTCAACCTCGATTTCGCCGACGCGGCCACAGGCCTCACCACCACGCTCTACCTCACGAGCGACGCGCAGTGCAGCACATGCCACGGCAGCGGCGCCAAACCCGGGACGCAACCGAAGGTCTGTTCGAATTGCGGCGGGCGTGGCGTCGTCGATGAGAACCAAGGATTGTTCTCCTTCTCGTCTCCGTGCCGGGTCTGCGGCGGCCGAGGGGTCATCGTCACCGACGCATGCCCGACATGTCACGGAACGGGCACCGAGCGGCGCCCACGCGAAGTGCAGGCGCGCATACCGGCGGGCGTTGCCGACGGCCAGAAGATTCGCCTCAAAGGGCGCGGTGCTCCCGGCCGCAATGGCGGCCCACCGGGAGACCTCATCGTCGAATGCCATGTGTCGGGTCACCGGCTGTTCGGTCGCGACGGCAACAACCTCACCGTCAGGGTGCCGGTCACGTTTGCCGAGGTCGCCCTTGGTGGAGACATCGACGTTCCGACGCTCGACGGCGAACGCGTGATGCTGCGCCTGAAGCCGGGCACGCCGTCCGGATCACGGCACCGCGTCAGGGGCAAAGGCATCGCCACGAAGAAAGCAACTGGGGACCTCATCGTCACTGTCGAGGTCGATGTGCCCAGAAATCTCACCGATGAACAACGAACAGCCGTCGAGGCCCTCGTTGCCGCGACTACCGTTTCACCACGGACTCGATTGGAGTCATGAACATGCGATCCCAACATCACGCGGTCTACGTAATCTCGGTCGCCGCCGAGCTGGCCGGCATGCATCCACAGACCCTGCGCATCTACGAACGACGTGGGCTCGTGCAGCCTGCACGGACCCAAGGGGGCAATCGTCGATACAGCGACGTCGACATCGAATGCCTGCGCCGAATCAGCGAGCTTGCCGCGTCGGGCATGAACCTCGAGGGCATCCGCCGCGTGATGCAACTCGAAGCGGAGAACGAGCAGCTCCGCGCTGAGAATGCCGATCTGAAACAGGTCGCTACTTCGGCACTTGCCGAGGCGGATCGCCGTCCGCCACGGCGTGACCTCGTGCCGCTTCACCAGGAAGTATCGGTCTTCGGCGGGTCACGCCTCGGTCGGTCGAGCTGATCCGGATACTGCCACAGCCAACGGCAAGTCCAGTGTGAAGATAGCCCCGCCGTCGGGGTGATTGCGCGCAGTCGCTGTTCCGTCGTGCTCGTCGGCAATGGCCGCGACGATCGAGAGCCCGAGCCCGGCCTTCGGGCCGACCCGCGATGAATCAGCTCGCCAGAAGCGGTCGAAGGCATGCTGCAGAGCTTCCGGCGACAACCCCGGGCCATGGTCGCGGACCATGAGCTCGGCTCGCCGGCCAGCGGCTCGCGCCGACACCTCGATCGGTGTACCCGCAGGCGTGTGGGTCAGCGCGTTGGCGACGAGGTTCGCGACAGCCTGACGCAAATGATCCTGGGCTCCCTCCACGATCACCGATTCCGGCGCGTCGAGCGTGACCCGCCGATCGGGGTCGGCGGCCACCGCATCGCTGCATGCGTCGGCCGCCAACACGGCGAGATCGACTGTTTCGCGTTTTCGGCGCGGCCGCATCGCCGTCACCGCTGACGTCAGGCAAGACGAAGTCTGCGGAATGTCCCCGAGGTCTCTGAGGATCGTCCCAGGTTGCGATGCGATCGTTCGTCTCACATCACCCCCCAACCCCCCGAAAGGAAATTGTGATGATTGGCAAAAACATGAAAATAGGAGCGGCGGTCTTCGGACTTGCCCTCACCGGCGGAGTCCTAGCCGGCTCCGTGCTGGGCTCGCCCGGCGTCACGTCGGCGGCCTCGAGCAGCGTCACTGCTGTCGCAGCCACAGTCGACACCACCGCCAGCTCGACGAGCAGCGACTCGACGAGCAGCGACTCGACCACAGCATCATCGGCTACAGCGGCCACACCGGAGACCCCGCTGACCGGTGACGCCGCTGCACAGGTCACCGCCGCCGCGCAGGCAGCGGTGCCCGACGGCACGGTTGTTCGTGTCGAAACCGACAACGACGGCGTCTACGAGGCCCACGTGACCAAAGCCGACGGCACGCAGGTCATCGTCCAGGTCGGAGCCGACTACGTGGTCACCGCAACGGTTGACCAGCCGCAGGGCGGCCGTGGTGGTCCCGGCAACGGGCCAGGCAATGGCGAGACCGCACTGACGGGCGACACCGCGGCAAGCGTGACAGCTGCGGCCCAAGCAGCTGTTCCCGACGGCACGATCATCCGCGTCGAGACCGACAGTGACGGCTCGCCGTACGAAGCCCACGTGACCAAGGCCGACGGCACCCAGGTCGTCGTCAAGGTCGACGCGAGCTTCGCGGTGACGGCCACGGAAGACATGCCGGCTGGTGGCCCCCACCAAGGTCCCGCACAGCCTCCGGCGGATCAGACAGCTTCCACGACAGGCTGATCCCTCCCAGCCCCCGGAAACGGTTCGAGCCCAGCCCAGTCGGGTTGGGCTCGAGCCGCGTTTTGGTTCAAAGGGATGACTCGTGCTCCGGCCGGAACCGGCTCAGCGCCTGCCACGCGGATTGGATCACGTCTGCAACGTCGGTGCGGTCGAGGTTCATAGCAGGCAGCGACAGCGGCTCCATCGTTACTGCGCATCGTGGGATGGTGAGGTCGTCGCCGGCGAACTCGTGCCATTCCTGCGTGTCGAACGGAGACGCTGGTGGCGAGGGCGGCACGAGTCGCAAGTGACGGTCGGAACGTGCCCTCGAACCGACCTTGGTCCGGGCTCGGCTGTCGATCTCGCCGCACCGCCACGCCACCAGGAGCTCTGGGCGACCGGCGAACTCTGCGGCGAGCGCCAGCAGCGCCGCAACGCCGTGTTTGCACGGATCGTCCCAATCGGGGCAGGTGCACGACGTCAGCAAGTCGTCGCCGCGTGGGATGAGGCGGGCAACGTGCGCACGTTCGGGTATCTGACCGAGGTCGTCGGGACGAGCAACCGTCTCGACGGTGACGGTGACGTGGTACGGATCAGGGCGACCGCCGAGGACAGTTGCCAGCAGCACCCCTTCGGAGACTTCGAGGCGGGTGATGGCGTGGTCGGCGAGGTATGCCTTGCCACGTCGAAACCGTTGGGGGTCGGCCATGCCGGCGACGGTGACCGAGAGCAGCGATGCGGCGAGTCGGCCCGCGGGAGTCGCCTCCTGCCGCAAGCGCGATGACGGGCCCGGTGTGATGACGATGCTCATGCGCCACGCACCGCGTTGTGGTCGAGCACGATCAGGTCGCGCAACTCCTCGGTCGACAACTCACTGAGCCACGCCTCGCCTGTTGTACCCACAACGGCATCGGCAAGTGCACGCTTGTCGTTGATCATCGCGTCGACTCGCTCTTCGATCGTGCCTTGGCAGACCAACTTGTGGACGAAGACCGAGCGATGTTGACCGATACGCCAGGCCCGATCCGTGGCCTGGTCTTCAACGGCCGGGTTCCACCAGCGGTCGTAGTGCACGACACGCGACGCCGCGGTGAGGTTGAGGCCGGTGCCACCGGCGCGCAAGGACACCAGCAGCAGAGGCGATGCAGAACCACTTTGGAACTCGTCGACCATGCGGTCGCGGCCCTTGCGAGTGACCCCTCCGTGCAGGAATGGTGTGGGCAGCGCGAACCGTTCGTTGAGGTGACGCTGCAACAGCAAGCCCATCTCCCGGAACTGAGTGAACACCAGAGCCTGCTCCTCGGCGTCGAGCAGGTCGGCGACCAACTCGTCGAACCGGGTCAGCTTGCCGGACCGGCCCCCCAGTCGCGATCCATCGGCCAACGCGTGAGCGGGATGGTTGCAGATCTGCTTGAGCCGCGTCAGCGCAGCCAGGACGAGCCCGCGGCGTCGCATTCCGCTGGCTTGTTGAGCATCAGCCAAGAGTTGGTCGACGACGCCTTGGTACATGCCGGCCTGCTCGCGGGTCAGCGATGCCCACGCCAGTTGCTCGACCTTGTCGGGAAGGTCGGGCACGAGCGACTTGTCGGCCTTGGTCCGGCGTAGCAGGAACGGCGATGTCAGGCGGCGCAGCGCCTCGGCGGCAGCGACGTCGTGGTTGCGCTCGATCGGCATCGCGAAGCGGCGGCGGAACTGGGTGAGGTTGCCGAGCAGGCCGGGCGTGACCATCGACATGATCGACCACAGTTCGCTGAGCCGGTTCTCGACGGGCGTGCCGGTCAGCGCGATGTGCTGCGCCGCCGGCAGCGTTCGTAACGCCTTCGCGGTTCGGGTCTCGGGGTTCTTGACAGCTTGCGCCTCGTCGAACACCACGGTTGTCCACTGCACTTCGCCGAGAGTCTCGATGTCGCGTGCAGCGACGTGATAAGTGGTGATGATCAGGTCGTGTTGTGCCACCACGTTTGCGAATGAGGCAGCGCCGCTGCGACCAGTGCCGTGGTGAACTGCCACACGCAGCATCGGTGTGAACCGCGCCGCTTCGGCCTCCCAGTTTCGGACGACGGAAAGCGGACAGATCACCAGGTGCGGGCCTGGTAGCGCGGATATGTGGGCGAGCGTGGTCGGCGTCTTGCCCAGGCCCATGTCGTCTGCCAGGCAGCCGCCTAGGCCGAGCCCGTAGAGAAACTGCAACCAGCCGAGCCCGCGCCGTTGGTACGGCCGAAGGGTGGCCATGAACCCGGCAGGTTCGACACCTTCGCTGAGGGCGGCGTCTGGGAGACCCCGCAGCAGATCACCCAACCAATCGCTGGCCACGATCGGAGGCGTGAGGCCCTCGGTCAACTGTTCTTCTTCCGAGGTAGCAAGCTCCGCGGACAGCTTCAGCAGATCGAGCGTCGACAACTCGCCGTGTTCCGTGCGATGTTCGGCGAGATTCGCGAGGGCACGCCGCGCCTCGGTGCGGTCGAGTCGCACCCACCTGCCGTTGATGTTGATCAGTCCCGCTCCCGAGGCTGCGGCGCGCTCGAGCAGTGCCTCGTCGATCGGCGTGTCGTCGACAACGACCGTCCAGTCGATGATTGCCGCGGCACCGAACCTGCCGCCGCCGGCGCTCTGCGGCTGGGCGACACCTCTGGTCGTGGCGGTTCGACGCGTGAGCCGCTCGGGTGTCAGCAGCTCGACGTCGACAGTGGCCAACGCGTCGACCGCTTCGAGTGTGGCCGCTGCCATTTCGAGATCGACGTCGTCGCGTGGATCGGCAAGCCAATTCGCGAGCCACGGGGCGAGCATCTCGAGATCCACACGCGCAGTCGCGATGGCTTCACCGAGCATCGGCAGGAACCGCTGGTCGCCGGCAAGCCGCAACGCGGCAGCACTGCCGGCGGCTACATCTTCGGCCGTGCACCACCGGCCACGATCGTCGGGATCGACGAGCTCGAGCGACAGCGGCCAATCACCTTGCGGCTCCTGTGGCAGGGCCAGCCTGAGCCGTGCCCGCACCACGGGCTCGCCCTCGGCACGACGAATGGCCTGGTCGAAGATCGTCGCCAGATCATCGAGCGCCTCGCCGATCTCGCCTTCGGCGCGGAACTCACCTGAAGGGGCGCTGAGGGCTCGGGAGGCGACGCGGGCGGCACGTGCAGCGGCCCGTCTGGTATCGGTGAGCGGCGCATGCCAACCGGCGCCGGCGAGCAGCAGCCTGGCGGTCTGATCGACGAACGAGTCGATGATGACGGTCGTCAGCTCCGCGGCGGTGAAACCCGGGCTGGCGACTGCTACCACCGGTGGCTGGCTGGCGGACAGCTCGGCAACCGGACCGGCGAGGTCGGCGCGAAGCGGTCGCCATCGAGCGACCCACCAGCCGAGGCCTGTGTCGGTGAGTTGGGGCAGCACCCGGCCAGCGGTGACAAGCCGGATGGCAACCGAATAGGCGGCGCCGAGCCAGCCGACGGATGGCCCCACGTCGTCGCCGAGTGCGTCGAGCTGCCCGAGCGCGGCAAGCGAGGCGACGGTCAGGCGTTGGCACATCACCTGTTGCTCGCCGCCTGGCAGGGCCATGCGCACCACGCGCATCGAACCGCTCTGTGACGTGGGAGGGCGTCGGAACGTCGAGGTGACCGCTGCCTGCAGGTTTCCGCCGTACACCCCGCGGCCAGGCTGCCAGGCCACCACCTCGCCATCGAGCCAGGTCAGCTGCAAGCCTGGCGACGGCGCGACGTTGGGACGAATGGGCACAGTTCGAGTGTAGGAGTGGGGTGTGCGTCGGTTCCGGCGTTGTCGTGCGCAAGACTGTGACGACATGTCGCATCAGTGGGATCCTCCCGGTCCGGACCACGAGCGCAATGATCGTCACGCCGGTCGTTCGAACCGCAGCGTCGGCATCGTCCTACTCGTGCTGACGGCACTCGTCGCCGGCGGCGCAGCGTCATATGTGGTGGCCCAATGGCAGGACGCGCGCGGAGACGCCTCGGCCGCACCCACAGGGGCTCCTACCACGGCGCTGACGACGACCTCGTCCATCACGTCCACGACAACCACCACCATCGCACCGACGACCTCGACGACGACCACGCTGGCTGCCACGACGACGACAGCGGCCCCGGTCACGGGCGACCACATGGTCTTCGGCGACGGGTATCCGCTCGGCCACATCTCGGCGGCCGGCTTCGCTGCCTACCAGGGAGATGCCGTCTCGCAGCTCCGACAGGGCCCGGTGCAGATGTGGTCCGTGGTCAACTTCGTCGGCTCCCAGTTCAGCGCCCAGGTGCGGGCGCTCGACCCGCTCGAGATCTCGGCCACCTGCCCGATCGCAGTGCAGCCGCGTGCCTTGGACGACGCCCAGCCGCTGGGTTTGTGGGTCGAGGCACCAACGTGGCAGCTCCAACCAGCAACGGCCACACCCGTCCCGCTCACCGATCCTGCCGTGCTTGCCGTCGTGCAACTCATCACGGCCAGCAACGGGGTCCAGCCTGCGCCACCGCCGCAGCGCGGAAGTGCCGTACTGGTCGATCTCATCGGCGACGGTGTTGCCGACCTCGTCGTGTCGGCAACCTTCAGCGACGACACGTTGGACGTCTACTACAGGCTGGTGGCAATAGCCCCCGACGGCAATCCCGAGGCTGCAACCGCTGTGCTGCTGGAGTTCGGGGTCTCGTTCGCGGCAGACGGATCGCGCGATCCGCGGTCTCGTGGTGAGGTTCGCGTCGACGGAGTCGTGGAGATGACCGGAGCCGCCCCCTTCGAGCTGTTCATCCGCCGCACGACAGCGAACACCAAAGGCGGATCGATACGCGACCTGACCGGTGCCGAGCTGGCGGCTTGGTCGTGCCCCCGCTGACTCGGGGACCTGGACCACGGTTGCCACCTGTCGCGAAGTTGATACACTCTGACTCAACATTTCTCCTACCCGGCCAGCGGACCAGCTGTGAGAGGACGTCGTGGCACTCGATCCCAAGAAGTGGACACTGAGGACGAATGAAGCCTTTGCCGCGGCCATTGATCAGGCGAAGGCGCTCAGCAACCCCGAGCTGACCCCCGACCACCTGATGGCCGCGATGACGCGCCAAGACGACACCATCGTCCCGGCCGTGTTGGCCAAGCTCGGATTGGCGCCTCTCATGGTGCGCAACAAGGCCGACGAAGCGGTGCAGCGATTGCCGAAGGCATACGGCACCGATGATCCGCGCATGAACCGCGAGCTCAACAACGTCGTCCAGAACGCCGAGCAGTACCAGAAAGACCTCAAGGACGACTTCTTGTCGGTCGAGCATCTCCTGCTGGCCATGAACCAACGACTCGGCATCGGTAGCGAAGAGTTGCTCCAGGCCTTGAAAGAGGTGCGCGGCAGCCACCGCATCACCAGCCAGACACCGGAGGAGAGCTTCGCCGCACTGGAGAAGTACGGCCAGGACCTCACCCAGCGCGCACGGGACGGCAAGATCGACCCTGTCATCGGTCGCGACGACGAGATCCGCCGTGTCATCCAAGTGCTCAGCCGGCGCACCAAGAACAATCCTGTCCTGATCGGTGAGCCCGGTGTCGGCAAGACGGCGATCGTCGAGGGTCTGGCCCGCAGAATCGCCGACGGCGATGTGCCCGAAGGCCTGAAGAGCAAGCGGCTGATCTCACTCGACATCGGTTCGTTGTTGGCCGGAGCGAAGTACCGTGGCGAGTTCGAGGAGCGTTTGCAGGCGGTGCTGAAAGAGATCACCGACGCTGCCGGTGAAGTGATCACTTTCGTCGACGAGTTGCACACGATCGTCGGCGCCGGTGCCGCCGAAGGGGCGATGGATGCCGGCAACATGATCAAGCCGATGCTCGCCCGCGGGGAGCTGCGAATGATCGGCGCGACGACGCTCGACGAGTACCGCAAGCACGTCGAGAAGGACGCCGCGCTCGAGCGTCGCTTCCAGCAGGTCTACGTCGGCGAGCCCAGCGTCGAAGACACCATCGGGATCCTTCGTGGCCTGAAGGAACGGTACGAGGTGCACCACGGTGTGCGCATCCAGGACTCGGCGCTCGTCAGCGCTGCGGTGCTGTCGAACCGATACCTGACGAATCGGTTCCTGCCCGACAAGGCCATCGACCTGATGGACGAGGCCGCAAGCAAGCTGCGCATCGAAATCGATTCATTGCCCACCGAGATCGACGTTGTACAGCGCCGCATCCTGCAACTCGAGATCGAGCAGGTGGCCCTGGAGAAGGAATCCGACGCAGCATCGAAGGAGCGTCGCGATGCCCTGGTCGACGAGCTTGCTTCGCTCAACACCCAGGTGCACGCGATGAAGGAGCACTGGGAAGGTGAGAAGCAGGCGATCGACGCCATCCGTTCGCTGAAAGAGGAGCTGGGTCAGCTCGGCCAACAGCTCGAACGCGAGACGGATCTGGCGGTCGCCGCAGAGATTCGTTACGGACGGATGCCCGAGCTGGAGCGACGCATCGCCGAGGCGACAGAGCACCTCGATGAGTTGCAGTCCGGCACCAGGATGCTGAAAGAAGAGGTCGACGCCGAAGACATTGCCGAAGTCGTCAGCAAGTGGACGGGCGTGCCGGTGAGCCGTTTGATGGAAGGCGAGATGGCCAAGCTGGTGCAGCTCGAAGAGCTTCTGCACCAGAGGGTCATTGGTCAGGACAACGCAGTGACTGCTGTTGCAAATGCAATCAGACGATCGCGGGCCGGCCTCAGTGATCCCAACCGTCCGATCGGTTCGTTCATGTTCCTCGGACCCACCGGTGTCGGCAAGACCGAGCTCGCCCGAGCAGTCGCCGAGTACCTCTTCGACGACGACCACGCGATGGTCCGCATCGACATGGGGGAGTACATGGAGAAGTTCTCCGTGAGCCGGTTGATCGGGGCTCCTCCCGGATACGTCGGCTATGACGAAGGCGGGCAACTGACCGAAGCGGTTCGTCGGCGGCCGTACAGCGTTGTGCTGCTCGACGAGATCGAGAAGGCCCACCCCGACGTGTTCAACGTTCTGTTGCAGGTGCTCGACGACGGCCGGCTGACCGATGGTCAGGGCCGCACGGTCGACTTCACCAACGTCGTGTTGGTTATGACCAGCAACCTGCAGGGTGATCCCTCGTCGTTCTTCAAGCCGGAGTTCATCAACCGCGTCGACGACATCATCCGTTTCCGATCGCTGACCGAGGAGGACCTGTCTCGCATCGTCACGATTCAGTTGGGGCATCTCCGCAAGCGAATGGCCGAACGGCGACTGACGCTCAACGTCACTGATGCTGCACTGGCGCAACTCGCTCACGACGGCTACGACCCCTCGTTCGGTGCCAGGCCCCTGAAGCGTGTGATCCAGCGTGAGATCAGCGACCCTGCCGCGCTCCTCATCCTGGAGGGCAAGGCGGTCGAGGGCGACACGGTGACCGTCGATTCGGTCGACGGCCGCATCACCGTCAACGTCTGAGGTCCACCATGAAGTAAAGAGGTGTGATGATCACCGGCGACGGCACACGTTTGATTGCAACGCGTGGGCTTCGTGGCTACGCCGACGGGTTGGTCGCTGCGTCTCTGGCCGGATACCTCGGCGACCAGCTGGGCTACAGCGCGACGCGGATCGGCGTGATCGTGACCGGCATGTTGCTGGGATCTGCAGTGCTGACCATGTTCACCGGCACCTGGGGGTGGAGGTTCGAACGCCGATTGCTGCTGCGCGCGGGCGCTCTGCTGATGGTCATCACCGGGTTGGTCTACGCAACCTCGACGACTTTCATCGTGTTGTTGGCCCTCGGTGTGATCGGAACCATGAACCCGAGCGGCAGCGATGTCAGCGTGGTCCAACCGATCGAGCAGTCGCTGTTGCCACTGACGACGAGCGACGATCAACGGTCGCATGTGTTCGCCCGTTACACCTTCTTCGGTGGAGCACTCGCCTCGCTCGGTGCTCTCTCGGCCGGGTTACCGGCGCGTCTTCATTGGAGAGCGAACTCGGTGTTCTTCGTGTATGCGCTGGCGGGTGTTGCGATGCTGGCCGTGTACGCGACGATGTCTCCGAACGTCGAGGCAGCCGCACAGGCCGTACCGCCGACGCCACTCGGACCCTCGAAGCGAGTCGTCTATCGCCTCGCTGCGCTCTTCACCCTCGACTCGTTCGGCGGAGGTTTCGCAGTTCAGTCGCTCCTGGTGCTTTGGCTCTTGCGGCGCCACCACTTCTCCGTCGGCAAAGCGGGCGCCGTGTTGGCAGTGATGCAGATCCTGTCCGCAGCGTCGGGCTTCATCGCTGTTCGGATCGAACGGCGTCTCGGGCCGTTGCGCACCATGGCCTTCACCCACCTCCCTGGTCAGATCCTGCTCATCTCCGCCGCGCTGATGCCCAACGCTCCTCTGGCCGTGGCCTGCCTTGTTGCCCGCAGCCTGCTCTCGAGCATGGATGTGCCGGTGCGCAACGCCTATGTGATGTCGGTCGTCACTCCGGCCGAACGGGCTGCTGCGGCGAGCGTGACCAACGTGCCGCGCAGCTTGGCATCGGCGCTGCCACCGATCGCCGCGGGTTGGATGCTCGATCACTCGACGTTCGGCTGGCCATTGATCATCGCCGGTTCGTTGAAGGCGATCTATGACCTCTTGCTATTGAGGATGGCTCGACAGACCGGAACTCAAATCGGCTAGAGCACCCTTTCGAAACCGTCGCCACGTGATCGCTTGCATGACTGCGAGGATCACGGCAATCCCGCCGACCACAGCCCATCCGGAAAGTGACCTGCCGGCGAGCACCCACACGGTGATGCCAGCGACTGCGACGAAGCGTTCGACAGCGAGACGGTGTACAACGCGCCATTGAATGTGGAGACACCCACCGATCAACATGGCGAATGCGCTGATCAGCAGCCAGCGATACGCGATGGGCAGCGTGTGGGCGGGCTCTGCGACCATGTGCTTGGCCACAACCGCGTAGGCCAGGATCCCAGTCACGATCGGGAAGTGACCGAAGGTGAACAGATCGCGTGCCGCCTTGCCGCGCTTAGTACTGCGGGTGTTCTCGAGCGTGTATTCCGCGACGCTGGGGATGAATGCGAAGTACACCCACCAAGTCACACAGGCGACCGCGGTTGCCGAGACCAGGCCGACCAGGATTCTGAACGACAGCCCGAGATCCGACGTAGTGGCGCCGATCGCCACCAACGCCTCACCGAGGGAGATGATGACGAACAAGGTGTGTCGTTCGGCGAAGTGCACCGGGTTGATCACCCATTCACCGGATGCGCCGCGCATGGCTCCGCCAACATTGATCAGACCCGCCGCGATCCACAACCCGGTTCGCAACCCGCCATGGGCAAAGCCCCCGCCGAGTACGAGCACGGGCGCGATCGACGCGAACGAGGCGAAGTTGATGAACGCCTTGCGGGTTGCCGGCTCGTGCATTGCCTCGTTGCCCTGCATGCCGAGCACGAGCAACTGCACGGCCATGTAGGCGACTCCGAACCACGCACCTGAATCTCGCGGCCCGGAGCCATGGGACGCATCGTGGAACGCGTTTGGGATCGAGACCGCCATGGTCAGGGTCGCCGGGATCGTGCACAGCACCAGCACGCGGGTCACCGAACGTTGCTGAAGATCAGCTGCCGAACCGGCCCACGTGAACTGCGACCACTGCCACCACACCAACCCGGCGATCAGCAGGGCTCGCGCCGTGCCTCTCAGTGTCAGATCATGGCTGAGGAGTGAAGCGATCTGGGTGACGGCGAAGACAAAGACGAGATCGAGGAACAGCTCGAGGTTGGTGGCGTGGCGTTCGGTGTCGTCGCTCATCGGACGCGACGTCATCGGTGGGCGCGAAGCCAGATCAGCAGCGCCGCCGACCAGAGTTGCTCGTATGAGACGTCGCGGCCGAACTCGTCGGCAAGGTCGAGCCGAAGTTCACCCAGCGCGTGATCGAGGTCGATCGGGATCGTTGCTTGCACGAGTCGAGGTCCGACGGTGGCCTGGTCCGCCAGTCGGCGAACGTCGGTCAGTCGTCTGGCAACTTCGTCGCGTTGCGCCAACAGGAGCTCGACTGCTTCGATGGCGACGTCGTCCCACGTTATTCGATGACCTCGACGGGCCTGCTGTGACAACTTGAGGCGACGAGCGTCGGCGTGCAACGAGTGGGGGACGAGGTGGCCGCGCAGTCGCCCTCCGGCCGCACCTCGCCCGAGCGATGTGCCGCGACCCTGCGAGGGATGGTTCGGCGAAGCACGTCGAGGCCCCTGTACTGCGTCCATCGCTACACCAACTCCGGGACGGGGAAGCGCCAACCCCGCCGTTGGATCAGTTCGTAGGCGACGTGGCGGTAAGCCGTCGCGGACCGGGCGCTGTGGTGGTACGCCCCGACTGGCAGGCCGACGAGGTGGGCCTCGCCGAACTTCGCATCCTCGGGGATCTTGTTGCGGAAGAGTGGGACTTCGTGCTTCTCGGCGATCACCCGGATCTGTTCTTCGGCGTCGCGTCGGTAGTTGCTGCTGCCCCAGATGCGCATCTTGATGATGCCGTACACCTCCGGGTGGGCATTGACATCGGCGGTGGCGCGAATGGTGTTGAGGATGGTGGGCAGCTCGGCGACCGGCCCCGCCTCGGGCACCATCGGAACGATCGCACCGGATGATCCGCTGAGCGCCGCGACCACGACGCCCGACTGATGACCGGGCGTGTCGACGAGAACGACGTCCCACTCTTCGCGCGCCGCGTCGAGCAGGTCGATCAGGCGGCTGCGGACCCACGGATCGGTGAGCTGTCGGCCGGCATTCCCCATCGAGACATCATTTGCGGGAAGCACGTCGAGGTTCGGGTGCACACCTCGTACCAACGCCTCTTCGAGTTTGGCGCGTCCGAGTAGCACGGCGCCGACGTCGGGGACGTCGCGCGCGCCTGGCATACGTCGCGGTGCTGCGTCGCCGAGGAAGACGGATTGACCGGTCTGCTGGTCGAGGTCGACCACGAGAACTCGCGCACCGCAGGTCGATAGCGCGTACGCAAGGTTGAACGTCAGCGACGTCTTGCCCGCGCCGCCTTTGGTGTGGGCGACCGTAATCACCTCACCGAGCGGGAGGTGGGGCTGAGGCGGGGGGAGGAAGCTCACGCGTTGATGACGGTCCGCTGAGTGCACATATGCATATATGCAAATGACTCCCGAGCGAATTGTCAAGTTCTCGTCAAGATTGCCGGGACAGCCTCAGTCGCGTCGGACCAGCGCCGAGTTGGCGTGAGCGTCAAATCCTTCTTGGTTGCTCATCGAGACGATCGTCGAGGTCATGCGCCGGCGCGCGGTCGCGTCGGCGCGGGCGACCGCGGTCCGCTTGAGGAAGGCATCGGCAGTGATGCCACTCGACACGTGGGCGAAACCCCCGGTCGGCAAGCTGGCTGGGCAGCCGATCACGAAGTTGGCGGCGGCGAACAACGTGTCCTGGCCGACGAGGATCTCACCGGCGTTGACCAAGCGGTCGAGCAGTTCGGTCTCGGCTGCGGGCTCCACCGCGACTTGAAGGTGCTCGGGCGCCCATCGATTGGCGACCTCTGCCGCCTCGCCGAGATCGGAGACGATGACGCAGCCGCCGTTGATGCCGAGAGCGGCCCGTGCGGCCTCGGCTCGTGCCGCGGGCAGCTCGACCAATTGCTCCGACAACGCTGTCTCGACCGCCGCCAGCAAGCTCTTCGACGTCGTCACAAGGATCACCGTCGAGTCGGTGCCGTGTTCGGCCTCGTTCAATAGGTCTGCAGCAACATAACGAGGGTCGGCGGAATCGTCGGCGATCACCAGGCTTTCGGTTGGACCGAGGATCATCATGGTGGAGACGCCGTAACGCTGCATCTCGACCTGCGCGCACGCGACAGGTGGACTTCCCGGACCGACGATCTTGCGGACCTTGGGGATCGTCGCGGTTCCGAAGCCGAGCGCGGCTACACCGGCCGGCCCGTTGACCCTGAAGATGTTGCCGATGCCGAGCTTGCGACAGACGACAAGTACCGCGGGATCGATGCGCCCTCCTCCGTTCGGAACCGGCGGCACGACGAGGGCGAGCTCGGGCACAGCAGCGACTGTCGCCGGCACGCCGAGCTGATAAACGACGCTTGGATAGCTGGCCTTTCCACTCGGCACGAAGAGCCCCGCAGAACTGATCGGTGTGATCTTCTCGCCCACCCACAGGCCGGGCTCGCTCTGGAAGCTCCAGTTCGCGGATCGCGTCATGACTTGTTCGTTGAAGGCTCGCAGGTGAGCAATTGCGTCGTCGATGGCCTTGTCGACATCGGCTGATACTTCGGCGGCCTCTATCTCGTCGACCGTCGCGCGGAGTTTGTCCGGTTCGATCGAGACGTGATCGAATTCGCTCAACGCCCGGCAGACGGCCTCGTCGCCATTGGCGCGGACGTCGTCGATGATGCGTTGGATCGCGGCCTTCAGATCCGGGTCGAAGATGGCCTTCAACCCGCGTGCGCACAGCGCCTGCCGCGCCCCCTCGTCCATCGCCGACCAGGTCATCGTGCGCAGCACCGACATGAGCGACGAGGGTATCGGGTAGGATTCACCCACGTTCCGCCCGAAGCCTCTAGGAGCGTCTCGCCATGCCCGTCACCGTCGTCGTTGGAGCCCAGTGGGGGGATGAGGGCAAGGCCAAGGTCATCGACCTTCTGGCTAGCGAGCACACCCACGTCGTGCGCTACCAAGGTGGCCACAACGCCGGCCACACGGTGGTCGTGGGTACCGAGCGCTATGCGCTGCAGCTCGTCCCGAGCGGCGTGTTGTATCCGCATGTGTTCCCTGTGATCGCGAACGGCGTCGTGGTCGACATGCCGACGCTGTTCAACGAGATCGACACGCTCGAAGGCCGAGGTGTGAGCTGCGCCAAGCTCATGGTCAGCAGTCAGGCGCACCTCATCTTCCCGTGGCATCAGGCGCTCGACGCGCTGTACGAAGCGGGTCGAGGCGACGCTCGGATCGGCACCACGCTCAAGGGCATCGGTCCGGCATATGCCGACAAGGCTCGACGCGAAGGTGTGCGCGCCGGCGAGGTGCTCGATCCCGATGGGTTTGCCACCGCGGTCAAAGAGCGCGCGGTCAGTCACAACGCAGAGATCGTCGCGCTGGGTGGTGAACCACTCGACGTCGATGATGTGGTCGAACGCTTCAGCACCTTCGGGAGGCGTCTTGCGCCATACGTGACGGACACTGTGCAACTGCTCCACGACGCCCTCGACGCCGGCGACCACCTCCTGCTCGAGGGCGCGCAGGCGACGTTCCTCGATCTCGACCACGGCACATATCCGTACGTCACGTCCTCGAACCCGACCGCGGGCGGGGCGTGCGTCGGCACCGGCATCGGTCCGCTGTACCTCAACCGCATCGTGGGCATCACGAAGGCGTACACGACGCGCGTCGGCAGTGGCCCGTTCCCGACCGAGTTGCTCGACGAGATCGGCGACAGGCTGGTCGACATCGGCCACGAGTTCGGCACCGTCACCGGTCGGCGACGTCGTACCGGCTGGCTCGATTGCGTGATGTTGCGCAAGGCGGTGCGAATCAACTCGCTGACGGAGATTGCCCTGACCAAGCTCGACGTGCTCGACACGTTCTCGGAGATGAAGGTCTGCACCGAGTACGACGGTGATGGCCATCCGGTGTACGCGGTCCTCGACGGATGGCTGTGCGACATCTCCGCGGTGCGCAGTCGCAGCGACCTACCGCCCAGAGCGGCCGAGTTCGTGGCTCTGGTCGAGGCCGAGGTCGGGGTGCCAGTGCGGATAGTCGGCACCGGTCCTGCACGCGATGCAGTGCTGGAGTGGCAGTGATCGATCGGTACTCGCTGCCGGAGATGGCAGCGGTGTTCTCCGACACCACTCGATTCGGTCGGTACGTCGAGATCGAACTACTCGCCACGCTGGCACAGGCCCGGCTTGGCGTGGTGCCGGCGGAGGATGCGGCGACGTGCCGCGCCAATGCGCCGGTGGTCGACGAGGCCTTCGTGCAGGCGGTCAGTGAACGCGAGGCCGTCACCGACCACGATGTCGCAGCGTTCGTCGATGTGATGCAGGCAGCGATCGGTCAGCCGGCTGCGGCGTGGATCCACTACGGGCTCACGTCCAGCGACATCGTCGACACTGCGTGGTGCTGGGCGTTGCGCGATGCTGCGGATCTGTTGATCGATGCATCGTCCTCGTTGCTGACAACGGTGATCGAACTCGCCAGAGCTCATCGCCGAACCGTGATGATCGGGCGAACGCACGGGATCCACGCTGAGCCGACCACCTTCGGTGCCAAGGTCGCACTGTGGGCACTGCAAATCGATCGCGATCGCGAGCGACTGCGCACCGCCCGGCATGCAATAGCGGTGTGCAAGCTCAGCGGCGCGGTGGGCACGTACTCCAACATCGATCCATCGGTCGAGTCGTTCGTCGGTGAACGTCTCGGTCTCACGCCGGTGCCGGCCACGCAGGTGATAGCCCGGGATCGGCACGCCGAATACCTCTGGGCATGCGCAGCTGTCGGAACGACGATGGAGATGATCGCGGTCGAGTTGCGTCATCTTCAACGCACCGAAGTCGGCGAGGTGCAGGAGGGCTTCAAGCCCGGTCAAAAAGGTTCGAGCGCGATGCCTCACAAGCGCAATCCGATCAGCGCAGAAACCATCAGTGGATTGTCCCGGGTGTTGCGAGGCAACCTCCAGGCAGGAATGCAGGACATCGCGCTGTGGCACGAACGGGATATCTCCCACAGCTCCGTAGAACGAATCATCCTCCCCGATAGTTCGCTCTTGGCCTATTACACGTTGCGCCGGATGCAGCGATTGCTGGCCGGGTTGCAGGTTTTTCCGGATCGCATGTCGGCAAACCTCGAGTCGAGCTTCGGATTGGTGTTCAGCCAGCCGGTGCTGCTGGCATTGGTACAAGGTGGGCTCGATCGCGACGAGGCATATCGCATTGTCCAAGAAAATGCTGCGCGGGCGTGGCGCGACAAGCGATCCTTCCGCGACTTGCTCGATGCTGATCAACGCGTTTCGGTGAAGCCCGAATTGCTCGACGAGGCGTTCGATCTGCAGCGTTCGTTACAGCACAGCGAATCGGTGTTCAACGCGCTCGACAAGCTCTGACTCGACGGCGCGAAACCCCGGCAGGATCACTCGGTGCGGGAGATGCCGGCACGCTTCAACACGGCAGCATCCACACCGATCTCGCGCCACGTGGCATAGGAAATGCCCTGCCGGGCGCTGTACGACTTGCCAACTGCAATGAACCCGTTCTCCAGGGCACTGATGTCGACCTTGGCGCCGAGAGACGTCATTTCAGCCTGCAGATCGCGCCGTTCCTGGCGAAGCCGCAACTCGTTCATCGGATCGGCACTGGCCAACTCGTCGTCTATTGCGCTCAAACGGGCGGCGATCGACTCCCGTGTGCGTCGCCGGCCACGCTTCGGCTTGTTGCTTCGCAACGCCTCCAGATAATTGCGAACTGCATTACCCTCGTTACGGCCCATTGCGAGCGCAGCCTTGTGCTCATCCGTCATCGGCCCTTTGGGCCCTCTTTTCGCCATGGCGCACATCATAGTTTCATAATCATGAAACTCAATAGTTACGCTGATCTTGATGGATCTCAGCCGACTTTTCGATCTCGAACCTCACGGAGCCGACACCTTCGTCGGAATTGGGCCGCAGTATCCGTGGGGCGGATTGTATGGCGGCCAGATCGTGGCTCAGGCTTTACGTGCTGCGGCAAGCACCGTCGACAGAGATCTGGAAGTTCATTCGCTGCGCTCGTATTTCATCCGCCGTGGGGACCACACCGAGCCGATCCGCTTCGAGGTGGACCGCATTCGCAACGGCCGCAGCTTCTCGACGCGTCGGGTCATCGCCCGTCAGGCAGTCGGCGCGATCCTCAACCTCGAAGCATCCTTCCAGCGTCCCGAACCATCGATCGATCGGGAGACGGTCGCCATGGATGCAGGCATTCCCGGCCCGGAGTCGCTGACCCCCGAGTCGTGGACACCGTCTTTTGAGCGACGCTTCGTGCCGGCCGATTGGGTTGCATCGTCACCGTCGTCGGCGGGTCGACTCGGGGCTGGCCGCACGTTGGCATGGATGAAGGTCAATGCCGCCTTGGGGGATGATCAGCTGTTGCACCGCTGTTGGTTGGCATACCTCTCCGACGATCTCCCGACCGACTCGGTGCGAGCCGCGATCGGTCTCGATGTCGAGGGCCGATATGCGGCCAGCTTGGATCACACGATGTGGTTCCACCGTCCGGTGCATGCCGACAACTGGCATCTGCACGATTTCACGTGCCACACCTTCGTCGGCGGTCGTGGCCTGGCGATCGGTCACGTGTTCTCCGCGGATGGCGTGCATGTCGCCACTGTCGCCCAAGAGGTGTTGATGCGCGGCCGTCGT
The DNA here is from genome assembly GCA_031370825.1 of Ilumatobacteraceae bacterium. GTDB lineage: Bacteria > Actinomycetota > Acidimicrobiia > Acidimicrobiales > Ilumatobacteraceae > JAENVT01. Next base: position 50,162 of record JANMRB010000157.1, on the reverse strand, counting down.
GATGAACAGACTGGCCCTCATGCCTCATGATTCACTCGCTCAACGGGTCAACTCGATCGCTCGGCTGACGGGCACGTTCACCCTTCGATCAGGTCAGGTCGCCACGGAGTACTTCGACAAGTACCGGTTCGAGGCCGACCCCGTTCTGCTCGCCGACATCGCATCTGCGCTCGTTCCGCTGCTGCCACACGGCACCGAGGTCTTGGCCGGGCTGGAGTTGGGCGGCGTCCCGATTGCCACGGCGCTCTCGCTGCGCACCGGCCTGCCGGCAGCTTTCGTGCGCAAGGAGGCCAAGTCGTATGGCACAGCCCAGCTTGCCGAGGGAGCCGACATCAGCGGCAAGCGGGTCACTGTGATCGAAGATGTCATCACCACAGGTGGGCAGGTTGTGATCTCCACGCAACAACTCCGGGCGCTCGGCGCGATCGTCGAGCATGTGGTCTGCGTGATCGATCGCAGCCCCGATCACGGCGCAGCGCTGGCCGAGCAAGGTCTGACGATGTCGGCCCTGTTGACCCGAGCCCAACTGGACGCGGCCGAGGCAGCCACCACCTGAAGATCAGGAGATGATCTCAGCCCCCGCCGGGAGCTGAGACAGCAGGGGCTCACTGACCCAGCAGCGGGTGAGGTGCAGAGTGCTGCGGATTCGCACCACGCTCTTGGGCTCGTCGACGGCCTTTCCGCACATGCTGAGGGCGGCCTTGATGCAGTCGTCCTCGGTGGGCAGCACCATCGGCATCCGGCTCCGCCGGACTCCGGACGGGCCCGCGGTGAAGCAGTTGACATAGGTCTTCTGCCAGTTGATGCCGGCCGCGACCGAGGACGGGATGAAGTCGGCAAAGCCGATCCCCAGCACGTTTCCGCCGGAGACGTCGGTGATGCCGAGCAGGACGATGGTGCTGACACGCGGTGCCTCCAAGTCGGCGAGACCGTGAACCCAGAACCGGCCGGTGACGTTCGGATCCATCGTTGTGCCGCTGATGTCCTTGCCGCCCTGCTCGATGATCAACACGTCGATCACGGGAAACGGCAGCGGCGGTACCAGTTCACGGGCATCGTCTGTCAGCGTGATCTCGGCATCGCTGCCGACCTCTTCGGCCGTGAGCGCGCGCACATTGACGACCTGACCGTCTGCGGACTCGAGCGATCCCACGCCACCGAGCAGCCGACCGGTCTTCTTCAAGGCGTCGATGCCGTTGAGCAACCGGTTGCGCATCTCCACCGGGCCGCATGCGTGGATCTGCGCTGCGCCGGGCTGCTTGCCGAAGCCGACCACCGCCATCTTGGTGAGGCCGCTCTCGACCGGGCCCTTGAAACAGGTGTGCGGCTTGATCCGGTTGACCGGCATGATCCGGTCGGCGCCAGCGGCGTGGCGGTCGAGGTACAGCGGCATGCCGTCGGCGGTGCGTGCAACCTCGACGGTCTCCATCGTTGCTCTGATCTCGCAATCGATGGCCTGCTCGGTCATCCCCAGCGACTCCAGCATCGATCGTTGTCCTTCTGCCGTGGCACCACCGTGGCTTCCCATCGCAGGCACGACGAACGGTTGCGCACCTAGCTCGCGCAACCCGCTGATTGCGCCGCGCAGCAGTTCGACGCGCTTGACGATCCCGCGGCTGCCCGCACCTACGGCAATGGTCATTCCGCTGGAGACCGAGCCGGCCAGCCGCCCGACGACCTGCCGGTGAGCCTCGGCTTCAACGTCATCGACGGGATCGGGCTGAGGGAGCGCCAGCGCAACCTCGGTGAGGGCTGGTATGGCAAGGTCGGGGTGGAAGGGAAGATCGATTCCTTCGAGGAGCTGTTCCCATGGGTTCACCGGCCCACGCTAATCCCGGTCGCACATCTCTGCCACACCTCGGTAAACGCGACCAGAATGTGAACGGTGGAACCAGTCGACGGCGCGTACACAACTCCTCGCGGCCTGCGAATAGCGGCCGACGCCGTGTCGTGGCTGGCGACCCGCTCGGGCGGTCCCGGCGGTCAGCACGCCAACACATCCGACACAGCGGTGACGATCACGATCGATGTCGATCGGGCCGGGCTCGCAGCGACCGTCCGCGACAGGGTGGTTGCCGCCGCGGGCCCGACGATCACTGCGTCATCTGCCGGTTCGCGCTCGCAGTTCCGCAATCGGGCAACGGCCTGGGCCGCTGTATTGGAACGTCTCGACGAAGCAGCCAAGCCGCCACCTCCAGCGCGGCGGGCGACGCGTCCATCGGCTTCGGCGATTCGTAAGCGGCTGGCCGCCAAGCGGCGGGTCGCCGAGCGCAAGCAGGCCCGGCAACGCCCCGCTGCCGAGGAATGATCCCAGCTCATCACCCATTTATGGGCACGCGCGAAGCTCAAGAAGTCGTCAATGAGTAATGCCCCTCGTACAACGGTTGACCACTGTCAGTGAATCAGTTGCACACTCTGCGTTAAACGTTTACTGTGACCGCCATGCCGCTTGACCGACACACGGGAGTCGAATCCATGGATATCACCCAAATGCAGCACGGATCCATACTCCGTGGCCGCCAGGTCAATGCCAGCGCCAATCGTGAGCGCAAGCGGCAGAACCGCTTGACGCGCCTGGTCATCGTGCTCGGCGTGCCGTTGGCATGGTTCTGGTATCGAGAATTGAGTGGCCACCCGCTGCGCCCCGGGATCCCGCCGATCATCCGGGACAGCCCGGAGCTGGCGTTGCTGGGGCTGATGCTGCTGCTGATCACCGGCATGATGATGATTCCGCTGATGTCGTCGGGGAAGTCGCCGCACACGGTGTTGCGGCCTTCTGATTCCACCATTCGCCTGGCCGATGTGGTCGGCGCCGACGCCACCCGTCGTGAGGCCATCGACACATTGAACCTCTTTCTCAATCACGAGACGTTCGCCGATGAGATGGGTGGTTCACCTCGTCGTGGCGTGCTGTTCGAAGGTGCGCCGGGGACAGGCAAGACGTATCTCGCCAAGGCGATCGCTGCCGAAGCCGAGGTTCCGTTCCTGTTCGTGTCGGCCAGTGAGTTCCAGTCGCATTTCTTCGGCATGACGAACCGCAAGATCCGCCAGTTCTTCAAGGCCCTGCGCCAGGCGGCACGAGCCGAAGGCGGCGCCATCGGGTTCATCGAAGAGTTCGACGCGATCGGCATGGCTCGGTCGGGCATGGGCAGCGGCATGCGCGAGGGTGCAGCGGGCATCGTCAACGAACTGCTCGTGCAGATGCAGAGCTTCGATCTTCCGACCGGATGGGGCAAGTTCAAGAACAAGATGATCGATCGGGTCAACCTCCTGCTTCCGCCCGCCAAAGCCATCCCCCGACCGAAGTTGAAGGCCGCCAACGTGTTGGTCTTTGCGGCCACCAACCGGGCAGACGGTCTCGACCCGGCACTCATGCGTCCGGGCCGGTTCGACCGCACGATCCATTTCGATCTGCCGCCGCGCACTGATCGCATCGCCATCGCCGACTACTACCTCAACAAGAAGTCGCACGATCCTTCTGTCAGCGCAGTCGGCATCGCCGATCGCACCGCCGGCTACAGCCCGGTCCGGATCGAGCGGTTGCTCGACGAGGCGCTGATCATCGCCCTGCGCGACGGGCGCAAGGCCCTCACCGTCGAAGACCTCGTCGAGGCACAGTTGATCACCGAGGTCGGTCTGGCTCAAGACGTCGGCTACCACCCCGACGAGCGTCGCCGGATCGCGATTCACGAAGCCGGGCACGCCGTGATCGCCGTGCTCGTCGGCCGCGAAGTTCGCGTTGCGTCGATTCTTCGTCGGTCGAGCTCGCTCGGTCTCGTTGCCCATGACGATGGCGAAGAGCGCCACCTGCGCACGCCGTCGGAGCTGCGCGATCTCATCGTCGTGGCCCTGGGTGGCCGGGCTGCAGAGATCCAGGAATTCGGTGAGGCCTCGACCGGCATCGCCTCGGATCTGGCCGCCGCCACCGACATCGCTGCTCAGCTGATCGGTCTGGTCGGGGCAGGCGACAGCTTGTTGAGCCTGGAGGCGGCACAGATGCACATGGCCGGCAACATGGCGGCGAAGGTGTTCGCCGACGAGCGGTCGAGGGTGCAGGCCGATGAGATGCTCAACACTGCGGCCGACAGGTCATCGTGCATGCTGCTGGAGCATCGCACTGCGCTGTTGGCAGTTGCCGACGCGTTGTGCCAGTACGACGAACTGGCCGGCGACCTCGTCCACGAGATCGTCGCCGATACGGTCAGCAACGCCAGTTAGCGGCGGGTCAGCTCAACGACCGGCTGGTCGCAGCCATTTCTTGCGCGGGGCAGACAACTGCGCGCTCGGCGCTACGTCGCCGATCCGCTCGATCACCCAAACCCCGCCGTCGTCACTGAAGGCGTGTGGGGCGACCAGCGGTTGCACCTCGTGCACCCGTCCGGCAAGTCCCGCTGCGGCGAGTGCTGCACCCAAAGCTCCGGCAAGACGGGGACCCCATGCCGGATGAGTGTCCGGAAATTCGGGATAAGCGTCTCCGACGAGGCTCAACCCGACCGACACGCCGATGCCGGCAGGTTCGTTGACGGTGGCCGAGAGTTGCGCCGGGTCCAGCAACCGCTCGCGAAGGTCCTCGATCGACGCCGACCAGCTCGTGGCCAGCAGTTCGCTGCGATGTGCTTCCGTTCGGCCATCAGTGGCCGGCGCGGCTGCCAGGACAACATGGTCGTGCACAACGGCGACCCACGGCTCGGCGTCGCCGCGATTGCCGATCAGCCTCATGGTGTACGAGGGAACCAGCCGGGCGATCGCCATCGGAGTCGGCTCGATCGATTCGAGGTCGAAACCGGCCTGGCGAACGAAGCGCTCGACCCGCCGGTGGCGGATCATGTCGGTACGCAGATGGGCGAGAAGCCTTCGTGCGCTCGACGAGATCTCGATCGTTGCCGAGACGTCGATCAGCCTGGAACGGTGCAAGTTGAGCTCCGTGGTGCTCCAGCCCGTGACGTCGAGCGACTGGATGTAGGAGTCAGGTCTCCACATGCACACTCGCGTCGGCTGACCAGCCTCATCGAGCAGGCTGCGCAGGCGGGTCAATCCGTCGAGGAGCAGCAGATCGTTGTTGGTGTCGCAGGCGACGCCGGCAACTTTGGCGACTCGGCCGGGGGCATCTTGTTGCAGCCGCACTCCGCGGAGCGCATCCGGCAGGACCTCGATGCCGATCCCGTCTCCCCGGCGCATCATGATCCACCGTTCCAAACCGTCGAGCTGGCGCGGGCCGGCTCTGCGGTGGCGACGTCCTCGGCGGGTCCACCGAGCAACACAGGGGTCGTCTTGTCATCGTCGATGATCAAGCCGCGCCCCACGGCCGGGTGAGACGATGTCACGCGCAGGTGCAGGCCGAACATGGCGCCGTCGCCTGCAAGTGCGTGCAAGATCACAGCTGATCGAGACCGGCGCAACGGGACGGTCCAGTGCCCTGGAACCTCGAGATCGCGTGTGCGCCCCGCGGCAATCACGACGAGTCGTGGGTCGTCCAACGCGACGAGCCGTTCGAAGACCTCGCCCTCGAGTCGGTCGGCGTCGTCGATGAGCACCAGGCGGGCGCTGCCACTTTGATTGAAAAACTCGGCAGCCCATTTGTCGATGCCTGCCAAGGTCGTGGAGCTGGCCAGCCGCGGCAACAACAGGAGTGGGCTCCACGTCGACGCGATGGCGTGGATGTCGACTGCCGCTTCGGCACCGAGCGCGCATCGGGCGATGTTGGCCAGCACGGTGGACTTGCCGGTACCGGCATCGCCGAGGACCAAGGCCCCGCCCGGCAGTTGTAGGTGCAATGCCGCCGGCTGCAAGGTACGCGCGTCGAGACCGATCGGTAGCCGCCAGCGATCATCTCGGAACTCGGTTGCACCGGCGAACTCCGGCAGTGAGACGTGGACGGGTGTGCGGGCCACAGGCTGTGGACCGTGTGCAGCCCCCGCCCGGTCGCGCCGGTCGGCGACCGCCTCCGCCAGATCAGCGATCATCCCGATCTGGATCTCGACTAGGTCCGGAAGTGTGACGGCTCTTCCGTGAGCTTGAACAGGGATCCGACCCGGCTCGATTCCCATCGCCCGGTAGGCGCTGCGATCGTCGAGGTGCAAGATGATGCGCTGCTGGAACTGGCCGACCATGCGCGCCGGTGCGGCGTTTTCAACTGCAGCGCTCATCAACGTGCTGATGCCGTGCATCGGACCGTTGCTGACGATGCGCTCGAGCAGGTCGCGACCTTGTTCGAACTCGCCGCCAAGTTCGAGGGTGCGCAGCAGTGCCGCGACGTCGTTGATCACCAGCATGATGTGACCTTCGGACGAGGCGTGATCGCGCCCGGCGCGATGGTCGAGCTCGTCGGCAAGGCGCGCCAGCACCCGCATGATGCGATCGGGGTCGTCGATCGAGGCAACGCCACCACAGGCAGGAAGCGATTCGAGCACTCCCAACCGGGTCAGCGGGCCAGTTGCGCAGTCGATGACATAGCCGTGCAGGCGATCGGGCGGCATGCGGTCGGTGGATGCGACGAACAACGTCGCCAATGCACTCGAGCGTTCGGCCGGGGTGCCACCGATGAGCAGCAGGTTCCCATCGTGCGCTGGGTTCCATCGTCGGGCGTTCTGGGTGTGATCGTCGGGAAGGTCGCTGAGACCGAACGCCGCACCGTCGGCGTCCGAGGTGCTGGCTTGCGGCGATGAGATCAGCTCGTACGGCAGATCCGTTGGCAGTTCGGGACACAGGATCGGTAGCCGTACCCGACCCTGGCGTTTGGCGGCTGCTTTTCCAATCACATCTACGAGCTGTCGCACCCCACCCTCGCGCCACGATTCGGCACCGGGATCGGCTGGTCGCGCAGTGACTTTGCGTTCAGCGGCGTTGAGGTCGCGAGCGAGGATGAACGGTGTGATCTCCATGAGATCACCCGACGTTGCGGCAGCCGAAGCGAACTGGACCGGCACCGAAGCAACGTCTCCGATGCGAACCGCGCCACGACCCGGCGTGTGCAACGAGATCTGGACCGGCTCGCGATTGCCCATCAGCGCGATTGCCTCGGTCGGGTCGTTCATGCGAAGGCCGATGCGGATGTTGGCAAACGACTTCAACGTGTGTTCGATCGATCGTGAGAGCTGACCGGCGGCGACGACCAGATGGAGCCCGAGATGACGCGAGCGATCGGCGATCTCGATGAGTTGTGGCAGGAACGCGGCATGACGTGTGACGACATCGTCGGCGTCGTCGAGCATGATGACCAGACGGGGGATCGGCGGTGAGTCGTTGTCGGCAATATTGGAACCGTGATGGTCGGCGAGAGCACGGGCCCGTCGATTGACCTCGGATTGCAGAGCACGCAGCAGTCGAACGCCGGCGTGCTCGTCGAAGTGGTCGACGAAACCGACGAGATGGTCGACATCGGCGAAGGCGCCGAACGAGGCGCCGTCGTCCGGCTCGACGCAGATGATGTTGACAGCCGATGGGTCGTTGGCGGCGATCAGCGACGAGACGATCGTTCGCATGAGGTCGGTCTTGCCGGACCGCGCCGCACCAACGATCAGCACATGGGGACCATCGTCGGCGAGGTCGAGCTCGACTGGCCCGGATTCACCACAACCCACCGCCACTCGCAATCGCCGACTCTTGCGGCTGGCATCCCATCGATCTGCGATGCGGCTGGCGTCGAATCCGTCTGGATCGATCAGCGACGCCAACGACACCATCGGCGGCAGCACTGGCTTGGCGGACTGCAGCACGGTGTGATCTTCGAGGGGGCTGAGCCGTCGCGCCGCGGCGACCGCGACGTCGTGTTCGAGAACGAATGGCACGACGTCGACGATCGTCGGCCCGCTGATCGGGTAATCGACCTCTGCGGCACCGTTTGCCTCGATTCGGACGACAGTCGTGCAGACGGCGGGCACATCGTCGGCCCGGTCGGTGATGGCCACGAAGCGAACGGGAAGTTGTGCCTCGGCGAACAAACCTCTCAACATCGCGGCCCGCCCGCGCCACAGTGCCGGGTCATCGACCACCGCAAGTGTCAATCGGCTCGGTGTGATCGGCCGGCCGAGTGATTGGATGCTGGCGACAACTGTGGTGAGAGTCCGCTGGGAGTTGACCCAGTCGGTGATCGCCTCCTCGTCGCACAGCAGTTGCACGCCATGCGATCCCCGCGCATGGGGCAGCCACTTGATCCATTCCCAACGCGCCGCGCCGGCAGGCGTTGCCAGCACGACGACGTCGAGGTCCGCAGGGCTGTGTGCGACACAGGCCTGCATCACGAGCGCTCGTGCGGCGGCGCGGGCCTGCGGAGGAGTGCTGGCAAAGCCGACGCCGCGCTGGTTGACGAGATCCACCAGCACGGGTGCCGACGGCAGGATCGCCAGGTCGCGGCGATCGCCCCCCACGCCGTCCTCAGGCATCCATCTCTGGTCGGCGAGCCCGACACTGAACACGAACGCGTCGTCGTCAGCGGGCCGGCGTTCCCAGAGGCGTTCGGAGAGCTTCGTTGCCCGCCGCACGACCTCGCCCAGGTCGAGATGTGTCCGGCGGATGCTGTCGAGCTCGGTCTCGTAGGCGACTCGTGCGGGGTCCGCGGGGACGACCGGAGGTGGCGGGGTCACTTCGGCCCGGGCGCCGCGCCGGCTACGGCGGCGGCTGCGACCATCTGGCTCGGGTTCCGACGGCTGCTCGTCGCGAGATGCGCGAACCAAGTTGAGCTGACCGAGCGCGGTCGGCGTCAGCGACGCGGCTCGATCGTTGTCCGGGCCGTCGAGTCTGAAGACCCGATGGCCGATGCGCAGACGCTGTTCGTCCCACCGGGAAGGGTTGGTCGCCGGATACCCGTCGAGATCACCCTGGTCGGCAGCAACGGTGACCTGGTTGGAGTTCTCGACGACGATCTCGCAGCGGGGTACCAGAACCTGGTTGAACGTCAGCGGGCTGACGTTGGCTCGGCGAGCGGTCCCGAGCGAATAACGGCCGGGTTGCAGCGGGCGACGATTGCCCGCACCTTCGCCGGCCGCCTGCACCAGGGTGATCTCCCCGTCTCCGGCCCGCTCCAGCGGGGCGACGAGCTCGATGAGGGACCCAGTGACGAGCCCCGCCGCACTGATCAAGGTTCCGGTCGGCGTCGGTCGAGCGTCGATGTAGACCAGCGTCGGAGGTGTTGAACTGAGCACGCGGCCCAGCAGGTCACCGATGGTCACCGACTCGTGGACGGCATTGATCGAGATCTCGGCCTCGCCTTGCGGTGTCGAAATGATCAGATCCATGGGTGCGGGCGCGACGGTAGGTGTCCGAGGGGCTCGAGAACGTACACGGGCCTCATGATCTTGTTATCGGTATGACTGGTCCACGAGATAACCTCAAAATTCAAGACAACGTCAAGTTCTGACTTTCGCAAAGTGGCGGTACCCCCGGCCAGGATAGATGAGCGATAGCATCACCGGCCATGGCGGACCAGGTAGCCAGCGTATTCCACGCGTTGATCGACAACGTCGAAAGCATCGTGCGTGGAAAAGCCGAAGCGATTCGGCTGGCTCTGTGCTGCCTGCTCACGGAGGGTCATCTACTGATCGACGATGTGCCGGGCACGGGTAAGACGTCCATGGCCAAGGCCATCGCCGGTTCGATCGCCGGATCGTGGAAGCGTGTGCAGTTCACTCCCGACCTGTTGCCCAGTGACGTCACCGGGGTCATGGTCTTCGACCAGCGCACCTCGTCCTTCTCGTTTCGCCAGGGCCCGGTCTTCACCAACGTTCTGATCGGAGACGAGATCAACCGGGCAAGCCCGAAGACGCAGTCAGCGCTGCTCGAGGTGATGGAGGAGCGTCAGGTCACTGCCGACGGTGTCCCGCACCTCGTGCCGCGACCCTTCTTCGTCATCGCCACCCAGAACCCGCGCGATTTCCACGGCACCTTTCCTCTGCCCGATGTGCAGCTGGACCGATTCGCGATGAAGTTGTCGCTCGGGTACGCAGACCAAGCCACCGAGGTCGTGGTTCTCGAGGCGTACCGGCGCGAGAACCGTGACCGCGGGGTTCCTGCCGTCACCAACGCGACGCAACTCGAGCAACTGATCGCTGCGATCGAGCAGATCGAGGTCGTGCACAGCATCAACGACTACATCGTCCGTCTCGCCAATGCCACTCGAGGCCATCCCGACCTGCGCCTCGGCGTATCGACGCGTGGCACGTTGTCGCTGATGCGCGTCGCCAAGGCATATGCCGCCAGCGAGCAACGCGGTTACGTGACACCTGACGACATCAAAACTCTCATCGAGCCGGTGTTCGGTCACCGCATCTCGTTGAGCTCCGAAGCCGAGCTTCGCGGCGTGCGCAGCGAGCAGGTGTTGGCCGAGATCGTCGACGACATCGCAGTACCCCGTCACCGCGAGGGTTGATGGCGTGCTGACTCGCACCGGGCTCGGAGTGTTGATTGGAACAGCGATCTGCACGTTCTTCGGTCTGTTCTGGCGGTACGAAGAGCTACTCGCGCTCGCGGCCGCGGGCGCGATCGCGGTTGGCCTTGCCCTGTACACGTCTCGGCGACCGACTCGGCACACTGCTCGACGGCGGCTGGTCACAGCGCGAGTCGCACGTGGTGAGATGGTTCACGTTCGCTACCAGATCTTCAATCAGACTCAACACAGGCTTGGCTCGACTCGCCTGACCGACGAGTTCCAAGGCCTTCACCAATCGTTCGAGGTGCCGACTCTGCCGCGCATGACCCGGCATGAGGTCGAGGCCCAGTTCGCGACCCGCCGTCGGGGGATCTTCCCGATCGGTCCATTGTCGTTCGAGCGGACGGACCAACTTGGGCTGGCCTCGGCTAGCCGTCCTCTGGGTCAGATGGGTGCAGTCGTAGTGCATCCCCGCGTGTATCCGCTCATCACGGCATCGGGCGCCGTACGTGTGATCACCAACGATGCCGTGCTGCGGCGGCCATCAGGCGACCCGCAGTCAGGGTTCCAGTCGCTGCGCGAGTACCAGTACGGCGACGACACCAGATTGATCCATTGGCCGACCTCGGCTCGTGCTGCCACGTTGATGATCCGCGAATTCGTCGACCTGCGACGCCACGAGTTCACGGTCGTCATCGATACCTCGACCGACGCTGCCTCACCCGACGACTTCGAGGAGATCGTCGACGCAGGCGCCAGTGTCGCCGCGTTCGCACTCCGTTCAGGCCTCGACGTGGTCGTTCGTACGACATCGCGCGTGCGGGCAGGTCGGCCGTATCCACTGGTCGACCAATCCGAGATGCTCGACCTGTTGACGCCGCTCGAGCAGGGCAGCGGCACCGATGTGCTCTCGGTCGCCAGCCTCTTCACAGGCGGCCTCGGTGGAGTTGCGGTGCTGGTCGTGACCGGGCCCCGGGGTCCGTCGACGGTCTTTTCGCACGGAGACCAGATCAGTGTCGCCAGGATCGGCGTCGGCGCCGAGACCGCAGGTCTCGCCTGCGCGGCCATCGCGGCCAACGATGCCGGTCAGTTCGCAGAGAGGTGGGCGCGATGGAACTGAGCGCCAGCTCTCCCCTCACCAACGGTCGCGGCGTCGTCCGTGCGCTTGCGGTGTTTGTCTTTGCAGGCGGCTTGGCGCTCAGCGGAGCACGTGTCGTCGGCACGCGGTTCGAGCCGATCCTGATGGTCCCGGCGGTCCTCGCCGTGGTGGTCGGGTGGCTCGTTTCGCGTCTGCACCTCGTGGCCCGGGTGGCCGCGCTGACGATCACGTTCGTCGTTTCGGGCATCCTCGTCGCCTACACGGCCGACGGAACGGCGGACTCGTTCTCTCGTGGCCTGCTCGATGGCCCACGGCAGGTCATCACCACCTCATGGCCGAGCCCCCGTTTCTCGACGATCTTCGTTGCACTGGCCGCGCTGATCTTCGTCGCCACGGCGGTGTCGATCGATCTGGCCATGCGTGTGCGCTGGAGGGCCCTCGCCATCGCTCCCCTCGTTGTTGCGATGGTCGCGATGATCGCGGTCGGCGCTCCGGACGGTCCGCAATGGCAGCCAGTCGCATGCGCCGCAATCTCGGCGTTCGTGTTGTTGTGGATCGGCCTCGATGATCGTGTCGCCAGCGTGCGCTCCGGCTCGCTGGTCGCGGTGGTCTCGGCCTTCGCGGCGTTGGCCGCAACGCTCGGGGTGGGGGTTGCTGTCGCCGATCGTGCCAACCCCCGTCACGGCGAGCCCGCCGACAGCCAGCTCTCGCTGCTCGACCCGCTTGCCGATGTCGTCGCCCAACAGAATGCCGATCCGCCCGATGTGCTGTACGAGGTCCAGTCGCCGGCGCTCAGCAAGCTGCACCTGTGGCGCACAGCATCCCTCGATGTCTACAACGGCGAGTCCTGGTCGACCAGTGGCAGGCTGACTCCGGTCGGAAACCGACTCGGTCAACCGACGGGTGCGTCGCAGGTCACGGTCAAGGTCACCGCAACGCGCGCCGACACTGCGCTGTGGGTGTCGCCGGGCCGCTTGCTGCGCAGCACGAACCCGGTCGAGACCGACGCCGAGCGGCGGGTGGTCAGCATCATCGGCACCAAGCGACCGGCAGTCACCGTTTTCACCGTCGAGCCAGTCGGCACCTTCGATCCGCAATCCGCCAACCTTTTGGCCACGGTGCAACCCACCGACATCGAGAACTCGTACGCATCACTGGCCGCGATCATGGCCCCCAGCGGCACAGTCGCCGAGAGGGTCGCTGAGCTGGCGGCAAACCTGCACGACAACTATCAACTCAACCCCACCACGCCCGGTGGAGTACAGGATCACCTCATCGACAACTTTCTGCGCACGGGCAAAGTCGGCAACCTCGAGCAGTTCGTCACCGGGTTCGTGCTCCTCGCCCGCAGCCTTGGTGTAGACGCCCGAATTGCGACCGGTTACCGGCTTGACAGCACCGGACAGTCCGACACCATCACAACGCAGACAGCTACCGCTTGGCCGGAAGTGAGTGTTGGCGGCCAATGGGTGTCCGTCGAGCTCCTGCCCGACGTATCGGACGCGCCTCTTCCCAGCAATCAGCAAGCGGGCGAGTCCGCGACTCCCCAGGCCGCGCAGCCGCTTGATCCGCCGCAGGTGGATCAACCGAAGCCCAACGAGCCGGTCGAGCCACCGTTGCCCCCCGCAAAGGCCTCCCGCTGGGCCTCGGCTCGCATCTGGGTGCTCCGCGGCGGCGTGTTCACCGGTCTGTTGCTGTGGCCGGCGGTGGTGTTCGCGGTCATCGTCACCTGGAAGAAGCTGCGCCGGCGTAAAGGGTTGAAGGCCGCGGACCCGGCGCGCCGGGTCAGCACGGCATGGACTCTGGCAACAGACGCGCTTGTGGACGCGGGCGCGAACCTTCGAACGAGCCACACCAACGCCCAGCTCGTCGAAGCCGGCGTCCAAACCCAACCAGGTGCCGGTCCGCCACTCGGCCGGCTGCAGCGGCACGCCGACGCGGTCACATTTGCCACGGCAACGTGTGATCCGGAGCGTGCCGACGATGCCGTCGATCAGTTGCACCTCGTCGAGTCGAGCATTCGCAACTCGTCGTCTCGATGGTGGCGGTGGAAGTGGTGGCTCAGCACGCGTTCGCTACGCCGCCGCACACAGTCACCCCTGCGCTGAGCGAGCCGCGCTCGGACGCCGTGTCGAACTGATCACTGCTAACTGTTCGTGATGGTGACAGTCGCGACTGCCGCCCTGCCGAAGCTGTCCGTCACCGTGCAGTGGAACTGATCGTCAACCCCCGGTTGGAACGGCTGTTGGACCGACACGCTGAGCTTGTACCTCGGATGTATTTTCGGGTTGTCTCCGGCATTGAGATTGGGGGAAATCCCGACGTCGAAGTTCGCGTTGGGCCCGTCCCCATCTACCGGTGTGTTGCAGGTGACCGAAACGTCGTCGCCATCGGGCTCGGTCGGTAGTAGTGGGATGTCCACGCTCGGGAATCCATTGGTCGCTCCCGTTGCGTCGGGAACTGTGGGCGGCCGGTTCGATGTGATCGTGATGGTCGAGCTCGCCGTAAGCCCGCCCTCGTCGCGGACCGTGTACGTCAAGTGCGTGACGCCGTGGACCAAGGAGATGGTGATGGATTTCAGGCACGTGGGCGCGGGGTTCGGCCCGACGATGGCACTGCCGTTTGGAGGATCGACGTTCACTGGCTGTACGCACAGCAGGCCACCTTCGGGATCGAAGTCATTTTCCGTGGGGTCGAATGAAAACGTTGAATCGTCGGTCGTGAACTGGTCGGCAAAGGCCGTCGGCGCAAGGTTGGTGACCCTCAGCGTGATCGAGGCTGTCGCCGTCAATCCTCCCGGATCCACGACTGTGGCGGTGAACGTGTAGTCACCGCTGGCGCTGGCAGGCGGCGTAGCGCTGACGGTGGTCTCGTCCCAGCTGACCCAACCCGGATTGCCATTGAGGACCGTGATCTTCAGCGGTTCGTCGTCGGAAGCGAGCTCGTTGACATGCAACAAAAGTTGGTCACCATGTGCCAGGGCGCGCGTGATGTCGTCCCCGACTGGGATTCGGTTGACGTCGATGGTCACGGTGCCCTCGACAGTTTGACCACATCCGTTGGCAACGGTGTAGGTGACGGTTTCTACGCCGTTGAAGCCGGCAGGCGGTGTGTAGACACCGGTCGCCCCAGTCAGGCCGGCGCCGATGACGCTACGGATGCTGCCCGACACGACGTACTGGTTCAGGTCGATGCTGATCGGCGTCTGATAGGGCGTGAAAAGCTGTGCCCCGGTTGTCGCGGGCGGACTGTCCACACATGCCTTGAGCGTGATCTTGACGTGGCCTACCGAAACGCCGGAGCCGTCGCTCAGCTCATATGTCAGGTTGGTGTCTCCCGAGGTGTTGCCAGCGGCGACGAACGTGAGCTGACTCCCGATGAGAGTGACCGATCCGAAGTCGGCGGGCGGTCGCAGGATCAACTTGATGTCCAACACGTCGCCGGGATCGGAGTAGCCACTGTCGTTTGCGAGAAGATCGATCCTGCCGGACCCGCCGCTGGCCACGATCATCTCGTCGTCGTTGGCGACCGGCGGGCTGCCGCTTGTCTGCGCTTCGTTGACGGTGATCTTGATCTTGCCTGTGCTGCTGAGAAGGTTGTCGCTGTTGGTCACGGTGTAGCCGATCACCACGTTTCCCGGCCCGGTCACTATCACGCTGACGACGCCGCTGGGGCTGACCTGCAGGGCAGATCCGGGGCCAGAATCGAGGTTCACCGGACCGACCGTCAGCGTCGACGGGTTCGATTCGCGCAGCTCGAACAAGACATCGACCTGGACCAAGTCGCCGACCGTGGCGTTCTTGGCGATGTCATGCGTCGCCGGCGCCGTGCCGGTGGGAGTTGTGCTGGTCGTCGCGGAGGGATCATTGATCTTGACCGAAACGCTGCCGCTGACGTTGCCGTCGTTGCCGTCGCTGATCGTGAAGCTGACATTCACTGCTGTGGGGGTCTTCTCGGCAGAGGCGATTGCCGGTGCCGTGTAGAGGATGCTGTCGCCGTTCTGTCTGATCTCGGCCTTGCCGTTGAGCGGGTTGTCGACCGAGACGAAGACCAGGTGGTCGTTGTCGGCGTCGGTGGCGATGTCCGCGGCGAAGATTGACAGGGTCGTGCCGAGGTCGACGGTCGGCAGAGTGTTGGTCGCATTTATCTGCGGGTCGTGATTGCCAGGTAGCGCTGGATTGACCGTGACGATGATGGACGCCTCGGCAACCAGGCCTTGGCGGTTGATGACCGTGTACTTGCAACGGAAAGTGCCGGGTTGACCAGAGGGGGGAACATACGTGATCCGCTCATCCGGTGTTCTCGAGGCGGTTCCGCCATTTGGACATGTCGGGTTGCCGGTCAGGCTCGGTTGCCCGCCACCCGACGGGTCGCCGTCGTTGGCCAACACGTCGATGTTGACGGGTTTGTCGACTTCGGTATCGGCGAAGTCGTCGCGCGCGAACGGAGCGCGTGGCAACGCTTCGAGCAGCACGGTGACCGTGACATTACCGGTGGCCTCATGGCCGTTTCCGTCCGTGATGGTGTACGTGAACGTGACCGGGGTGGGTTCTTTGATGTCGGGGAGGTTCGGCGTGAATCGGACGGCGTTGCCCTCGACGATTGTGGTTCCGGCCCCTCCCGTCGGTGTGCCGGCCGTCAGCAGGCGGATGATGTCGTGGTCTGGATCGATGTCGTTGGCGGTCACCGGGATCTTGACCGACTCACCGATCACGACCCGCTCGGCGTCAGGGTTGGCCACCGGCGCTCGGTTCTCGGCCGTGTCGCCGATTCTCAGCACGAGAACCTCGCCCCTCTTGTCGTGCTCCTTGATTCCATCGGACAAGGTGTAGAAGACCAGCGAACGATCCTTTGCGCCTGGTCGCACGGTGATGCTCAACTGCTGAGCCTGCAGCGACACATCGATCGCGTCGGTTCCGATGCTCGAGAGTGAGATGGTCAACTCGTCGCCATCGGGGTCAGTGTCGTTGGCCTTCACATCGAGGGGGACGGGCACACCGACGGGAAGCCGAATAGCATCAGGGTTGGCCACCGGCGGACCGTTGGCGGCGTCGGCGCCGGACACCTCGACCGTCACTTGCGTCTTCGGACTGGTGCCTCCTTGCGGATCGGCGGCCTGGTAGGTGAACGTGTAGATGCCCGCCGTGGACGGCGGCTGATAACGCAGCGCCGGCAGTCCTGTCGGACCCTTCGTCTCGCTGATCGTGGCCGAGCCGTTCGGGGTGAACGTCGCGATCCTCAGGACGTCGCGTTCGGGGTCGATGTCGTTGGCCAGGACGTCGATGGTTATCGCTCGGCCGATCCTCGTCTTGAATCCCTTGTCGGCTCGGGCAATCGGAGGCTGGTTGGGACTGCCCGGCGGGAACAACTGCACGTTGACGGTTGCCGTGTCGCCCTCGCCGGACGGGTCGACAATGGTGTATTCGAACGAGTCCAATCCGCTGTAGCCAGGGTCCGGCTTGTAGGACACTGATGTCCCGTTGAGCACGTCAACGGTGCCGTGGGTCGCTTGCTTGCCGATACCGGCCGAATCGACCGCAATCGGGTCCCCA
Source organism: Ilumatobacteraceae bacterium (assembly GCA_031370825.1). GTDB lineage: Bacteria > Actinomycetota > Acidimicrobiia > Acidimicrobiales > Ilumatobacteraceae > JAENVT01. The sequence continues at coordinate 33,148 of JANMRB010000157.1, read as the reverse complement.
TCGGGATCCCAGTCATTGCCTGTCACAGGAATCGTGATGGTTGTGTCTGCGCGGGCCGTGACCGAGTCGTCGACGGCGGTTGGTGGATCCTCGCGACCATTGAGGTCGAGATGGCTCGTCTCGTCGGCTCCTCCGTTGCCTCCGGCCGGCGACGGCGCGTCTCCACCATTGCCTGCGTCCTGAACCTGGCCCTGTGCATCGAAGGTCAGCGCGTTCACGTCATCTTTCGTGATCGGGTTGATCCCGAACCGGTGGACCACCCACGCGTGCGTGCCCGAGGGCTCGTCGAGCCAGATCAGGTTTCCCGATGCGGTTATTGACGGCGTCGACGAAGGAGTTGTCGGGGCCTGATCATTGGCCATCTTTTCGCCCTCGAGATCGATCCGGTCGATCCTGTTGCTGTTTCGCACGACGACTGCAGCAGGCCCGGCGATCGCCAGCCTGTCGGTCGAACCGATGCCCATGCCGCGAATGGTGAGCGTGTGATCAATGCCCGTCTTGCCGACGCACAACAACGTGTCGCCGGAACCTATCCATACGCAGGGAGCATCGTCGCCCGGCTCCTGCATGACGGCTTCGCTGGGGTTCGGGAGGGAAGTGACAGCGACATTGCTACCGCCGAGCCAATGCATCACTTGATCAGCGGCGTCGAACGTGACTGCACGCGAACCGATCGTGGTCGTCTTGCCGTTCGAACTGCTGCGGAGCAGCACGGTCGTGCGCGAGTCGTCGACGTTGACGTGGGTCGCTTGTGATTTCGAGAGCAGCCACATGCTGCCGTCCGCGGCCAGATACGCGGAGTCCGATTCCGGCACAGCCATCGGCTGGGTGACATCGTCCACCGCAACGACAGTGGCTTCCTTCGTGTGCGGACTGAGGATCGTCAGACCGCTGGTGCCGACCCGGAACTTGGCGCCGGCTTCCGACAACAACCCGACGGTCTGCGCCGTGCCGAGTTGCAGCTTCGCTGTGGAGATCGTGCGAACCGAGCCCTGTGAAGGGGCAACCAGGAAAGCGCCGCCCGGGCCCTGAACCGCCACGTCGTCGTTGGATCCTGTCTCGGTATCGAGCGTGACCTTGGCGACAACGTGGCCGGCCAACCCGTCAACGAGAACGACTTGGTTGTTGAGTTGGTCCACCAGCCATCTGGTGGCTGCGTTGGAGGTGAGCGACGTCGGGCGCACACCGTCGCTGTTGATGATGGCGACGACAGAGGCGGCAGCGACGACGGTGCCGAGCGCGGCATAGCCAACCGTTCGCCAACTCACCTTCTGCAACTGTCCCATGCCGCCTACCTCGATGGCCTATGTTTTCGGCGACGTTTGCCGATTCGATACTACAGGCGGATCAGACCCGCTGTCCGTACGCACCGCTGCTGGCAAACGCCAATGCATCGGCCAACGTCATCGGCTTGGCAAACAGGAATCCCTGCGCCATCTTGCATTCCAACCGGCGCAGCTCGTCGAGCTGGGCCTCGGTCTCGACGCCTTCGGCGATCGGCGCATACCCGAGCTCGTGGGCCAGCGACAGGATCAACCTGACGAACTCGCTGCCACCGCGCTCGGTATCGAGACCGCTGATGAGGCTGCGATCGATCTTGACGAAGTCGGCGGCGAACTGCCGCAGCAGGGCCAGGTTGGAGTACCCAGTCCCGAAGTCGTCGATGGCAATGCGAACGCCGAGGCCGTGCAGCTCGTCAAGTTGCGGCTTGGCGGCGACTATGTCGGCCATCACGATGTCTTCGGTGATCTCCACGGTGAGAGCCGACGCGCCGATGCCGGCGCGAGTGATCGCCTTCGCCACGTTTTCGACCAGATTGCCGTCGTTTAGCTCGGCCGCGGACAGGTTGATCGACATGCTGAGGTTCGGGGCACGCAGGCGCAGCAACGATGCGGCGCGCGTGGCCTCGTTGAGCACGAACTCGCCGAGTTGTATCGAGAAGCCGGCCGTTTCGATGATCGGCATGAACTTGCCGGGCAGGATCAGACCTCGTGTCGGGTGCTGCCACCGGACCAACGCCTCGAAGCCGAGCACCTCGCGAGTGCCGGTGTTGACGATGGGTTGGTAGTGCAGCGACAGCTGATTGTCGCGGAAGGCGGCGCGGAGCTCGCGTTCCATGTCGAGCCTGTCGTCGACCTGGCGCCGCATCGTCTGATCGAACAAGGCGACGCGTCGGCGGCCCGCCTGCTTGGCCGCGTACATCGCCAGGTCGGCGCGTTGAACGATCTCGTTGGCCGGGTCGGAGCCGATGCCGAAGGCAACGCCGACGCTCATCGAGACCACGTGCTCGCGACCATCGAGGCTGATCGGAGCTTTGACCGCGCTGAGCAGGCGGTCAGCGATGGCAGCGACCTCGAGATCGGTGCCGATGTTGCGGCACACCACGAGGAACTCGTCGCCACCAAGCCGGCCGACGATGTCGCCGCCGCGCGTCGCAGTCTGCAAACGGTCGGCGACCACCTGCAGCAGGCGGTCACCGACAGAGTGGCCGAGGCTGTCGTTGACGACCTTGAAGTCGTCGAGGTCGCAGAACATCACGGCCATGCGCTCGCGGTCGCCGATCGTGTTGGTCAGAAGGTTGAAGAGCTGCTGCCGGTTCGGGAGGCCGGTCAATGCGTCGTGGCCGGCGTCGTGTGCCAGACGGGCCTCGAGTCGCTTGCGATCTGACAGGTCGCGGTAGGTCACCGCGAAGCCTTCGAGGTGACCTTGCTCGTCGCGGATCCCAACGGCGACGCCCGACATGGGATGGCGTTCGCCGTCCTGATCGACCATCTCGATCTCGCCGCTCCACGTGCCACCGTCGCGGATCGCTTCGCCGATCTCGGCGAACATCGTCTCGCGATACTCCTCTGGTATGAACTTCAAGGTGTCGTTGCGGTTCAGCGGGTTGGCTCCGAAGAATCGTTCGCCCGCCGGGTTGAGGTAGTTGGTGCCATCTCCGAACGATGCGATCGCGACCAGATCGGTCGTCGCGTCGGCGACAGCGCGGAAGCGCTCCATCTCACGCCTGCGCCCGACCTCGTCGTTCATGTCGCGAACGATCACGACGGTGCCCGTGTGCTGGCCGTGGTCGTCGATTGCGGGTGCGGCAACGATCTGCACGTTGCGCCGGCCGATGTTAGGCAGGTCCAAGCGGCAGCTGTATGTCGCCGTCTCACCATCGGCGACCTTCGCACGCAACTTGTCGAAGATGTGACGGTCATCGGGGTCGAGGTACGCGCGCAGTGCCTCGAGGTCGTTGAGCACTGGCGCAGAATCGAGGAACTGGGAGATGCGGGCGTTCATGAACGAGTTCTCGAGCTCGGCGCCGATCACCAGGATTCCGATCGGTGCGGTGTTCAGCACCGTTCGCAGGTAGTTCTCACTCGTGCGTGCTCGTGCCGCGTCGCGCGTGGCCGTTGTCGCAGCTGTCGTTGCCTGTTCGAGTGCGTCGGCCACCAGTCCGGCCAGCACGCCGCCGATCAGCACGATGGGAACACGCATCAGGCCGGACGTGACGCCGAAGACCGACGTCGCTGCCACACCGACGCCGATCGAGTTTGCGATCACGAATGGGTATGCGCGGCGCAGACCGAAGACGAGCGGATAGCTGATTCCGAGGATCGAGAACCAGGGCACGAGGTCGACCAGGTGATGCGACAGCACCAGCGACATCGCCATCAGCAAGGCGGTCGCAACCGTCGCCCGAACGAGGCTCAGCCGAGAGTTGGTCGGATAAACAGTGCCGAACAGCCCGAGCGCCAAGCCGGCGACGGCCGCGATCAGAACTGGAATCGACACGGGCCACACCGGGGTGCGCAGCAGGTAGTGGATCGACAAGGTCACGAGCAACAGCGGCTCACAACGTGAAACGAGCCATCGCACCTGCTCAGAGCGCGAGACTTCGGCCCGATAACCCAGTCGTGTCATCAGTTGTCCGGTCGTTCGGGGGTCCCGTCCTGCCACGGAGCAAACACTACTCCACGTGGTGGTCTTGCCGCAACGGGTAGTTCCGGTGGAACTCTCAAGGAACAGACATCATACGGTCAGCATCGCATTGACGTGGGCCTGTAGACGGTCGATTCCCGTGCCCTTGCTGGCGCTCACCCACATCACATCACCCTCGTCGAGCAGGCAGTCACGGGCGAGTTGTTGTCGCCGGCCGGCCAACTTCGATGGCTTCACCTTATCGAGCTTTGTCGCCACAATCTGGTACGGCACGCCGTTGCCCTGCAACCAGGCCAGCATCTGCAGGTCGAGCTTCGTCGGGCCGATCTCGCCATCGACCAGCACGAACACCAGCACCAACGGCTCGCGCTCCAAGAGGTAGCCCTCGATCATCGCCTGCCAGGTAGCCCGCTCGCGACCGGGCACCGCCGCGTATCCGTAGCCCGGCAGGTCGACGACCGTGGCCTCGTTCGGCAGCACGAACATGTTGATCAGTTGGGTGCGTCCCGGCGTTTTCGAGACCTTGGCGAGTTGGCGGCGGTTGGCCAGTGCGTTGATCAGCGAGGATTTGCCGACGTTCGAACGACCGACGATGGCGACTTCCCCAGGTGAGTCGGGGAGGTCGACGTGGCGCTTGGCGGAGGTGACGAAGGTCAGTTGGAGCGGCACGGGCTACTGGGAGACGCTTTCGCCCCAAGCCTGCAACGTCGGCTGCAGGAGGTCAGCGGATGGTGACAATGCCCAGAGCAGCACGTTGCTGACTCCGAGAAGGAAGTACGTGGTGCCGTCCGGGTCGCTCCAGGTCATACCCTCCTGGGTGCCCACCGTCAATGGTGTTGTGGGTACGTCGCTAGTGAGGAAGGGAGTGTCTTCCTCCAGGGAGCCGGGCGTCAGAGGGTCCGTGTCGGATTCGAATGCGAACACGCGACCCATCGGCTGGCCGTCCGAACCGATCACGTCGATCCCGCTGATCTGACCCGACTGAGCGGCCATGAGCGGCGACAGGTCGAGCAATGCATGGAAGCCCTTGATCGTGTCATCGGGTGCGTCCGCAAACGTGTAATCGCCGAGCGGAACGAGCGCGTTCGAGGACAGGACCACCTTGTTGCCGAACGGAGTTGTGTCGAGCGGAACGGTGTCGACGGGGATCGTCCTGGGCGGCAGCGTGGCGATTGGCAGGGTCAGCGCAGGCGTCGGCTCGGTCGTTGCCGGAGCAGACTCGAACACGGGGTCGAGTTGACACCGGCTGACGTTGAGGTTGTCTGCCAGCTCGTTGCTGCCCGCCGCCTGGTCGGTGAGCTTGCCGATCCTGCTGTCGACGGCCTCCTGGTCGCTCTCCTTGGCAGCCTTGGCAATTGCATCGAGCGTGTCGAGCTGATCCTCATAGCTAGCGATGAGGTCGGTCACGTCAGCCTCGAAATCCTTGTCGCTCGTCGGGATCTTCAGCTTCTTGAGCTCATTGAGCCCATCCTCGTAGAGCGCCGAGGCGTTGGTGGCATTGCTGCGAACCTCTTCGAGCGACGTCGCCGCGTCGAGATTGCCGATCCCGCGTCCGATGGTTCGACAGACGCTGGCCAATTGATCGCTGAAGGCATCCTTGGTCGCGACTTTGCTGTCGCCTCCGCACGATGCCAAGACCAACGCAACGGAAAGAGATGCAGACACGATCAGCCGCTTGTCCATTCCGTCACCTCGCTCATTCGTTGATCAACGGTACTTCGGTCGGCACAGGACTTGGAGGTTCAGCTGTGCAGCAGTCCGTAGGCCGCCGCCTCGACCTCGTCCTCACTGAGAAGCATGAGCTTGGCTGCGTCGCCGAGTGGAATGAAGCTGTCTTTGCTCGTGACCCTGCCGACGCGAGTGGTGATTCCTGCCTCGATGAGTGCAGTCACGACACCTTCGCTCCATCCGCCGCTCGCACGGGTTTCGTCAGCGACCAGCACGGCCTTGGTGGCGTGCGCCTCCCGGATGAGGTCCTCGATCGGCAACGGTGCGAGCCAGCGGAGATCGACCACGCGCACGCCGACACCGCGACCGGCGAGCCGTCGGGCGACCCTCAGGCTCAGGAGCACACCGTTCCCACAGGTGACGATGGTCAGATCGAGGCCGTCGCCGTAGGTCCTGGCCGAGCCGATGGGGACGTGCTCGTCGGTGTTGATCGCCGCCATCCACTCTCGATCGCCGGTGTCGAACAGGTCCTGGGTGTGGTAGCGAGCGATCGGCTCGAGAAACACCGACACGGTGCCGTCGACTTGGGCAGCGGCAACACAGGTGGTCAGCATCGCCGCGGCATCATCGGGTCGCGAGGGAGAAGCAAGGACCAGGCCAGGGATGTCGCGCAGCACGGCGATCGCGTCATCGTTGTGAAAATGCCCGCCGAAGCCCTCCTGGTACCCGTAGCCGGCGACGCGCACCACGAGTCCATTGCGGTATTGACCGTTGGAGAAGAACGACAGCGTTGCGGCCTCGCCGCGCAGTTGGTCCTCGGCGTTGTGGAGGTAGGCCAGGTATTCGATCTCCGGGATCGGCACGAAGCCACTGATGGCGCTCCCGTTGGCCAGGCCGAGGATGGAGGTTTCGTCGAGCAGCGTGTCGAAGACACGTCCACCGCCCGCCTTCGCCATCAGCCCCTTCGTCACGCCGTACACGCCACCTTTGACCGCGACGTCCTCACCGAAGACCAAGACGTTGGGTTGACGCTTCAGCACCGACGCCAACGTGGTGTTGACCGCTTGGGCGAACGTCAGCGGTTCGCCCGGTTCCGTCGGGGTCAACCGCCTGGCGAGTCGCTCGACCTCGCCGGGGCGGCGGATCGCGAGCGGTCGCACGACCTCTTCGGCGGTCGTCAACTGCTCGGCATCGGCGAGTTCCGCGGCGATCTTCTGCACCATGTCGGCGATCTCGTCGTGCCGTCGCAGAAGGTCGGACGTCGTCCAACCCTCGGCCAACAACGCTCTCGCAGTGCCGATGATCGGGTCGCGGTCTGCGTCTGCGCGGATCTCGTGCGCGCTGCGATACGCGGACTCGACATCGGTTCCAGCGTGCCCGCCGTACCGAACCGTGCGGAGATGTAAGAAGGCTGGCTTGCGCTTGAGCCTGACCCAATCAGCGAGGTCGCCGGCTACCTCAGCGACGGCGAGCGTGTCGGCGCCGTCGACCGCGGCGTAGCGAAGATGCGGCCGCGAGCCGAACGCCGTTTCGATCCAACCAACGGGTGTGCGCACGCTGATGCCGAGACCGTTGTCCTCGCACACGAAGAGCAACGGCAAGGGCAGGCCTTGGTACGAGCAGTAGGCGGCAGCATTGAACGAGCCGGCCGCCACCGAATGGTTGGTCGACGCGTCGCCGAAGCTGCACACGGTGATCGCATCGGACGGCCAAGGGGATTCGACCTTGAGCTTGGCGGCGCGATCGATGGCGAAGGCCACTCCCACGGCACGCGGCAGATGCGAAGCGATGGTCGATGTCTGCGGGATGATGGCCAGATCGTGTCGGCCGAAGACCTTGTGCCGTCCGCCCGAGATGGGCTCGCTGGTCGCAGCGACGACCCCCGAAAGGATGTCGCTGACCCCGGTGAGGCCGGCGCGGCCGAGGTAGAAGCCGCCGCTGCGGTAGTGCAACAGAGCCGGGTCGGTCGGTCGTGTCGTCATGGCCAGAACGGCATTGCTCTCGTGCCCGGCGGAACCGATCGTGTAGTAGCCCTTGCCCCGCGATCGCAGCCAGCGCGCGGCGAGGTCGCAATGGCGGCTGGCCAGTTGCACGTCATAGAGGTGCGTCAGATCGAGCGCGTGATCTGCGAGTTCGATCGATCGGCTGGATGCGATGCCAGAGTCATCGAGCCCTTCCAGTGCCTCGACGAGCTGGCGTTCGAGAGACGCGCGCTCGCGCTCGCTCATGATCGTCGCGCGCTTGGAACGCTGGCCGTCGGGCTGATTGCCACGCGGCGAGGATACTGGCGCACACGCGACGCAGGCACCGTGGTGGGCCGTATGTGCCCACTGCGATGCCTGCGCTTGTTAGCCGTGCTGTGGTCGAGACCGGCGTCGATCCGGTGACCCCACGCTTTTCAGGCGTGTGCTCTGCCGACTGAGCTACTCGACCGTATTTTGAAACCGACCTACTTGATTACTGATTATGAGCGGTCCCGACGGGACTCGAACCCGCGACCTCCGGCTTGACAGGCCGGCGTGAACTCCAGCTTCACCACGGGACCAGATTGAAACCAATCTGACCAGCACCCCCAACGGGATTCGAACCCGTGCCGCCACCTTGAAAGGGTGGTGTCCTAGGCCACTAGACGATGGGGGCTAGGGAACTTCTTCCGGTTGAGAGCGTCGCAACACTATCAGCAGGTCTTGCGAATCGCGCCAGCCGATTCCAGCTGGTAGGGGGCTGCGGGGAGCTACCGTGCGGTCCGTGCGTCTCTCCGTGGAGCCGTCGCTCGACGCGACTGCGTATCCGTTTCATCACCGCATCCGGGTCCGGTTCGCCGAAACGGACGCCATGGGAATCGTTCATCACAGTCGGTATCTGCCATACCTGGAGGAGACCCGCGTTGCCTATCTTCGAGACCTGGGCCACCCCTACTCCGAGATGCGTGCAGATGGCCTGGACTACACGGTTCTCGAATGCTTCGTGCAGTACAGGCAGCCGTTGCGCTTCGACGAGCAGGTCGACGTCCATCTGCGACTGGCATCGCCGACGCGCACGGCGTTCCAGATGGCGTACCTGCTGACAGTGGACGACCAGGCCAGGGCCACAGCGGTGACCGTCCACGGATGCGTCACCGCAACTGGTCGACCCACGCGGTTGCCGGCGTGGTTGGTGGCACTCGGTTCTTGACGAACCCTTGACGCATTTTCACCAGGCGCCATCGATATGGGTGGAAGTTTGGCTTATCGTGCCCACATGCGACTCGATGCCCTAGCCGGATCGCGCCCATGATCGGCATCTGTACCGACTCCAACTCGCAGTTGCCCGCCATGCTCATCGAACGGTATGACGTCGAGGTGGTCCCGGTGACGGTGACTGTCGACGAGCACGATTACCTCGAAGGTGTCGATCTCGACGCCGATCGGTTTTACGCGATGTTGAGCGCGGAACCCTCGCCGGCTGTCAGCACCAGCCAACCGAGCCCTGGCCAGTTTGCTGCTGCATACGAGTCGCTGTTGCATCGCGGCTGCGACGAGATCCTGTCGATCCATGTCACGGCAACCGCGTCGGGAACGCTCAACTCGGCGCGCTTGGCTGCACGTTCGCTACCGGTACCGGTTCGACTGGTGGACTCGGGCACAGCGGGGTTCGGCGTGAGCTGCTGCGTCTGGGCAGCGGGCGAGGCAGTGGCTCGCGGAGCCAAGCTCAACGAAGCGGTTCAAGTTGCCGAGTCGCTCGCCCCGAACATCGGTGCTGTGATGGTGGTGGGACAGTCGGAGTTCATCCGTTCCGGCAAGGTCAGCACAACCACCGGTGTCGCGGTCATGGCCATTCACGCGGGGCGGCTCGACGTGGTAGCCAACGCCAGCACCCCCGTCGAGGCCGTCAAGGCGATGGCGACCACTGCCCTCGGATGGGGCCCTCGGCTGAACGTCGCAGTGGGTCAGAGCGATCGAACCGTCCAACAGTTCACGCAGGTCCTCGCCGATGCACTCGGCAAATCGGCAAACGTGGTCGAAGTCGTTCGATACCGAATCGGGCCGAGCGTCGGTGTGTATGCCGGTGCGGGCACCGTTGGTTGTTTCATGTTCCCTGCTACTTGAATCGGGCTACTTGATCGGCTCGCCCAACGCGCGTACCGCCCAATCGAGCAGCCAGCTCAAGAAGTTGTAGAGGTGATGCTCGCCGACGAGCGGGTCGGTGTCGTCGATGTCGTCGGGGTCGTGATCCTCGTCGACGTCCAGCATCGTCCCGAGTACGAGACGCAAGCCGTTGATGGCCTGGACGAATGCGATCATCGCCTCTTCGCCGACGGGTCCCGGTGCTTGCAGGGCTTCGGTGACCGTGGTGATTCCCGACAGCCTCGAGGCCACGAGGTCTTCACGCATCAGTCGCTGGTACTCGGCGTCGGCCTCGGCATCGTCGGCAAGGTGGTACGCAGGCGGGAAGATGCGGACCAACCGCGGGTCACCGGATTCACCCATCAGGAGTTGGCTGAGCTCGGTGAGCAATCTCGAGACCAGCTGTCGTTCATCCTCGCCGATGTTGAACGCAAAGCCGCCTCGAACGCGTTCGATCGGTGGGATGAAGGCACGTTTGCGAGCCATCAGTCGTCTTGCTGCATCGTGGCCCACAAGCCGTGCTCGTGCAATCTGAACACGTCGATCTCAGCCTTCTCTCGGGCACCGCTCGACACCACCGCGCGGCCCTTCTCGTGCACGTCGAGCATCAACGACGTGGCTTTTTCGAGGCTGTAGCCGAAGACCTTCTGAAACACGAACGTGACGTAGCTCATCAGATTGATCGGGTCGTTCCAAACCAGCACGATCCATGGCCGGTCGGGCACGATTTCGTCGTCGACATCGATCTCGCCGACTTCGACAGGAGCGGGCATGGAGGCCATGTTCCCATTCTGCCGCTTGGCCGGCGTCTTGTCGCGCCCGTACCATGGTGCAATGGCCGTCGGTGCTCGTCCTCTTGTGCCGTCGCGGCTCGCCCCTTCTCGGCTCGGTCGAGACGGCATAGCCCACGGCGCTCGTCGCACGCCGACCACCGCCTTCGGCGGTTACGTCGCACTGACCAAGCCGCGGATCATCGAGCTGCTGCTGATCACGACGGTGCCCACCATGGTGCTTGCGCAGCGTGGTTGGCCGTCCTGGTCGCTGGTTGCGATCACTCTGGTCGGCGGAACCCTGGCTGCCGGCGGCGCCAATGCCATCAACATGGTCGTCGACCGCGACATCGACAAGCTGATGCCGCGCACGCAGGGGCGACCCCTCGTCACTGGCCTCATCCAACCGCGCAATGCCCTGATCTTCGCGCTCGCCCTGGAAGCCATCGCGTTCGGTGTGCTGTGGGCTGGTGCCAACCTGTTGTCGGCTGTCCTGGCGCTGTCGGCGACGCTGTTCTACGTCTTCGTCTACACGTTGTGGTTGAAGCGAACGAGCACCCAGAACATCGTCATCGGGGGTGCAGCGGGTGCTGTGCCCGTGCTGGTCGGGTGGGCCGCGGTGCGAAACGACGTCGCGTGGTCACCTGTGGTGCTGTTCGTCGTGATGTTCCTGTGGACGCCCCCACACTTCTGGGCTCTGGCCATTCGCTACGCCGACGATTACCGGGCAGCGAATGTCCCGATGTTGCCGGCGGTGAAGTCGGCCGAGGTCACGGTGCGCAAGATGGTGGGGTACACCGTGCTGATGGTCGCGTTCACACTGGTGCTGATCCCGGTGGCCCATCTCGGCGTGATCTACATAGCCACCGCCGTCATCGCCGGAGGCCTGTTCCTGTGGAGCACGGTCGATCTCGGCAAAAACCCGACGCCGCAACGGTCGATGCGCGTGTTCGGGTTCAGCATCACCTACGTCACGTTGTTGTTCGCCGCGATGACGATCGACATTCTGGTGCGCTCGGGCGTCTGAGGATTTCCGCCCGCGCGCCGGCCTATGGGTAATCTCGCAGGTGTAACCCAATCGTCCGTAACCGATCGAGCACTGAATCGGGCGCGCGCCAGCGCGCCCGAAACGAAAAGAGTTCGCTGCCTATGACCACCATCGATACGCACGCCGCCGGCGCCGCAGGGGGCGTTACAGCATCGCCCAGCGCTCGCGTGTCGTCGGTGGGCGATTGGTTGACGACGACCGATCACAAACGCATCGGCCGACTGTTCATCGCCGTCTCGCTCGTCGGCCTGCTCGGCCTGATCGTGATAGCAGCGCTGCTCGGGATCGAACGCATCGACGCCAAGGGTTCGATGCTCGATTCCAACGCGATTCCGCAGCTGTTCTCGCTCTACAGGATCGGCCTCACGTGCATCGTCTTGGTGCCGCTGTTGCTCGGTGTCGCCATCGCCATCGTCCCGCTTCAGCTCGGGGCGCGGTCGTTGACCTTCCCCCGGCTCGCGGCCGCCGGATTCTGGACGTGGTTCGTCGGCGCTGTACTGGTAGTGATCTCGATCGCAGCCAACGGCGGCCCCGGTGGTGGCGATCCCAAGTTCGTCGGCCTGTTCCTGGTCAGCCACATCGTTCTGCTGCTCGGTTTGGCAGCAGCTGCAGGTTCGCTGGCAACCTCCGTGCTCACGACCAGGGCTCCGGGAATGAACATGCGACGCGTTCCGGTCTTCAGCTGGTCAGCGCTCGTTGGCTCGCTCGGCCTGCTGCTGGTGCTTCCCGCGGTCGTGGGCGCCTCGATCTTCACCTACCTCGACTACCGCTACAGCCGCGTCGGCTTCGGAGGGAATCAGGCGATCAATGATTGGATCGGTTTCGGGTTCACCCAGCCGGCAACGTTCGTCTACGCGGTTCCAGTGTTCGGGTTCGCCGCCGAAGTGATTGCCGTGGCCAGTGGACGCAAGCTCGCGATGCGGGGCGTCGTGTTCACCGGCATCGCTCTGGTCGGCATCAGCGCCGCCTTGGGTGCCGTGCTGCAACAACCTGTAGCACTGTCTCGCGACATCAGCCACGCGTCCTTGGGCCCGTGGCTCAGCGACATCGTGCCATATGCGCTCTTCAACCTGTTGCCGATTCTCGGCGGTTTCATCGTCGTCTCTCTCGGCGCACTCTCGATGCGCGGCGCCAGGCCTCGGATCATTGCGCCGCTGCTGTTCGGCCTGCTCGGAGCGCTGATGGTCTTCGTCGGCATCCTCGCCAACGCCATCTACCAGGTAGGCGACGCCCAACTAGCAGGAACGGTGTTCGAGGAAGGTGTCTGGGTCTACATCGTCTACGGCGCTGTGCTCAGCGGCCTCGGAGCCATCACCTATTGGGGTCCCAAGCTGTGGGGTCGACTGATCCCCGACAAGCTCGTCATGCCACTCGCCGCGCTGGGCTTCATCGCCACCGTGCTCGCCTCGTTGCCCTACCTCATCGCCGGATTTGCGAAGCAGCCCGGCAACGCCACCGAGTTCGACTACTCAGGCCCGCAGAACCTGTGGAACGGTCTTGCGGCCGCCGGTCATGTGCTGATGCTCGTCACGGTCGTCGCCTTCGTCGCACTCGCGGCGCGCTCGTTCAGCCGGGGAGACGCTTCGGGTGACGACCCGTGGGACGGTCAGACGCTCGAGTGGGCTACGTCGTCACCCGCGCCATATGCAAACTTCGGCGATGTGCACACCGTGGCGTCCGCCGAACCGCTGCTCGACTTGAAGCCACGGAGGGATGGCTGATGCTCGCTCTGCCCTCTGCTGCGCCGCCGGCCCCGCGACGCCAGGTCTTCGTCGGCACCGCTCTGGGGTGCGTGGCCGCCGGCTCGCTGATCGGGGCGATGTTGGCGCTGTGGATGCGCTTTCGAACCAACGCCATCGACGTTCCAGGCGGTCGCTGGATTCCCAAGGGCACCAAGGTCCCGATGGTGCCGGCCAACACGATGTTGTTGGCGTTCGTCCTCATCTTCGTCTTCGCCCAGTGGACGGTGCATGCTGCACGGCGCGACGCCCGCAGCCAGGCGGCGCTCGGACTGACGCTCGTCGCGGTGATCGGCGCAGCGATCGTCAATGCACAGGCGTTCATCTACGTCCGCATGAAGCTGCCGATCGCCGGCAAGACGCCGACGGCGTACAACTCGATGTTCTATGCGATCACCGGCACGTTCATGTTGCTGTTGATCATCGGTATCGGCTTCAGCGTGATCACGGCGTTTCGCTACATGGGTGGTCGAACGTCGGATCGCGAGATCGTGTCAGCGCATGCTCTGTATTGGTACTTCCTCGGTGCGTTGTTCTTCGCACTGTGGTTCGTGGTGTACGTGACGAAGTAGGCGAGGGGCACGAATGTTCACCACAGGATCCAAACTCTTCCTCGGGGCCACCGTGTTGGCGGTCGTCGCTGCAGTCATCTTCGGCCTGTCCAAGGGAGGTGCCGACGGTTGGCTCGGCGTCATGGGTTTGCTCACCGCGGCGCTCGTGTTCGCTTTCCTGTTCTACGTCAACTACATGGTCCGCGACGGCAACGTGTCGGCGATGTCCGACGACGCCACGACTGCGTCCCCGGCAGCGCAACCTCCGGTCGAACGCAGCATGTGGCCGGCTCTCTGCGCAGTTGCCGTGGGAGCAATCGCCGTCGGTGCAGTCTCGAAGCCGATCGTGTTCAAGGCCGGTGTCGTGCTGTTGCTGGCGGCTGCCGTCGAGTGGATGGTGCACGGCTGGAGCGAACGGGCTTCGACAGACGCTGCATACAACGCCGACCTCCGCAAGCGAATGCTTCACCCCATCGAGTTTCCTGTGCTTGCCGCAGCAGGGCTCGCTGCGATCATCTACTCGTTCTCACGCATCATGTTGTGGATCGACAAGAGCGGCGGTCCGGTCGTGTTCATCATCGCCGGTGCGCTGGTCCTGTTCGGCGGGTTCCTGTTCGCATCGAGACCGAGCCTCAAGAAGGGCGTCATCACCGGCGTTTGCGCGATAGCAATGCTCGGTCTCGTCAGCACCGGCGCAGTGATGGCGGTCGATGGCCAGCGCACGATCCCGGCTCACCCGACGACAGGATCCGACAACGGGGCCGTGTGTGACCTCGCCGAAGAGGGCCCTGGCGAACAGGCCGAGATCGACGACAAGGGATCGCAGGCCGTTGCGTCCAAGGCTGCGATCGGGATCACCGTGACCTTGGAAAACGGCAAGCTCACTGCCCATGAGCTGGGGATCCCTGGAAATCAGGACCCGGTCACAGTCTCGCGCGGCAACGTAGTCAACGTGATCTACAAGAATCGCGATTCGGTGCCTCGGCGGCTGACCATCAACATGGGCGAGTTCGAGAAGGACATCAACGGAACCGTGGTCAAGGAGCGACCGAAGAACTGCACGACCCTCGTGCATCCCGGCGGCAGCCAGTTCCTCTCCTTCGTGCTGCCCAAGCCATCGATCGCCAGCTCCCAGCCGTACACCTTCACCGCGCCGGGTGTAGAAGGCTTGGAGCCCATCGAAATCATGGTCCCATAGCGATGAGCGGAGTCGAACAACCAGTGAGTACCGTGCGACGTGTGAAACAGCGATCGGCCGTTGTCATGGCCGTGATCGCTGCGGCAGCAGTGCTCGGCGGCTGCGCCCGTAACGCCCCACAAGACACGTTCAAGCCGGAAGGCGAGAACGCTCAGAAGATTCAGAACCTGCAGTGGCCGGTATTTCTGGTCGCCGGGATCGTCGGCCTCATCGTGTTCGGTGCGATCATCTACGTCGTCATCCGGTTCCGTGATCACGGGCAAGAGATGCCGCGGCAGACCCACGGCAATCCAACCCTCGAGATCGGTCTGACGATCCTTCCCGCTGTGATCCTCATCGCCGTCGGGATTCCCACGGTCAGCACGGTGTTCTCGCTTGCCAAGACCAGCGACACGCAGTGTGTCGTCAACGTCACGGGTCAACAGTGGTGGTGGGAATACGAGTACCCGGTGCAGAACTGCGGTGGCGTCGAAATCGCCGAGCCACTCGTGACCAGTGGCGAGCTGGTCTTGCCGACCAAAGTCCACGTGCTGCTGCGCATCACCAGCAACGACGTCATCCACTCCTTCTGGATCCCCAAGCTCAACGGCAAGCGCGACGCAGTGCCCGGTCGAATCCATCCGCTGCGCATGGAAGCGGATCATCCCGGCATCTTTGCGGGTCAATGCACGGAGTTCTGCGGTCTCAGCCATGCCCGGATGCGGATGGACGCGGTCGGCCTCAACTCCGCCGACTTCTCGACGTGGGTCGCCAACCAGTTGGAACCCGCTGCGAAGCCGACCGATCCGCTTGCGCTGCAGGGCGAAGACGTGTTCCGCACGCAGTGCTCTCGTTGTCATCAGGTCAACGGTTTGATGGACGAGAACCCAGACGGGACCAACTCCACGAAGCCCGTCATCGCCTTCCCCGATCTCTATGTCATTGCCGGAAACGCGCCGAACCTGACCCACCTGATGTCTCGCACCACGTTCGCCGGAGCAACGTTCGACCTGCTGACCGATTCCTGCCGCAAGGCGCTGCATGATGCCAGCCCTGAGGAGTTCGGCGCGTTGTACCTGAAGGGCGTCACACCGGACTGTTTCAACGAAGCCGAACTGCGTGAGTGGGTTCGCAATGCGCCGGCGAAGAAGCCGATGTACTCCAGCGAGGCGCAGAAGGACGAGAACGGCGGGAAGTACCGTGGCATGCCAAACCTGAAACTCACCGACGATCAGATCGATCAGATCGTCGCCTACCTGCTCGAGCGGAAGTAAGGCTGATCCCAGATGGCCATCATCGAACGACCCTCAACAGTTCCAGCCCTACCGGGCGGCGACCTGCCGCAATTCGTCACTCCCGCCTCGTCGTACGGCGTGTTCCGCCGCCCGGTCACGACCACGGGCTGGCGGTCGTGGCTGTTCACCGTCGACCACAAGAAGATCGGCATCATGTACGGCACTGCGGCGGTGTTCTTCTTCCTCGTCGGCGGCATCGAGGCGCTGCTGATTCGCACGCAGCTCGCCGCCCCCGACAACACCGTGCTCAGCGCCAGCCTCTACAACCAGATGTTCACCATGCATGCCACGACCGTGATCTTCTTGTTCGTGATGCCGATGGCGGCAGGGTGGGCCAACTACTTCGTGCCACTGCAGATCGGCGCGCGCGACGTCGCCTTCCCCCGGCTCAACGCCTTCGGCTTCTGGTGCTTCCTCTTCGGCGGCATCTTCCTCAACACGTCGTGGTTCCTCGGTGGGGCCGCAGATGGCGGCTGGTTCATGTACCAGCCCAATGCAAACGCGCTCTTCTCACCGACGCATGGCGTCGACTTCTGGTCGCTCGGTCTGCAGATCACCGGTATCGCTTCGTTGACGGGTGCGCTCAACCTCATCGTCACGATCCTCAACATGCGCGCTCCTGGCATGACCCTGATGAAGATGCCCATCTTCACGTGGATGATCCTCGTGGTGCAGTTCCTACTGGTGTTCGCCATCCCGGTCATCACCGTTGCCCTGTTCCTGCTGATGTTCCAGCGGGTCTTCGGAGCCAAGTTCTTCAACGTCGATGCGGGCGCAGACCCGTTGCTCTGGCAACACCTGTTCTGGATATTCGGCCATCCCGAGGTGTACATCCTCGTCTTACCCAGTTTCGGCATCGTCAGCGAGGTGCTGCCGGTGTTCAGCCGCAAGCCGTTGTTCGGATACAAGTTCGTCGTGTTCTCCGGCGCAGCCATCGGCTTCATCGGATGGGGGGTGTGGGCTCACCACATGTTCGCCAGCGGCCTCGGCCCCGTCAGCGTTGCGGTGTTCTCGGTCAGCACGATGTTGATCGCCATCCCCACCGGGGTGAAGATCGTCAACTGGACGCTCACCATGTGGGGCGGCAAGATCCGTTTCACCACGGCGATGTTGTTCGCCATCGGTCTGATCGTCGAGTTCACCATCGGTGGACTCTCGGGTGTCACCCACTCCGTGTCACCATCAGACACCCAACAGACCGACACGTACTACATCGTCGCCCACTTCCACTACGTGCTGTTCGGCGGTGCGGTGTTCGGGATCTTCTCCGGCTTCTACTACTGGTGGCCGAAGATCTTCGGCAAGATGCTCGACGAGAGGCTCGGCAAGTGGAACTTCTGGCTGATGGTCATCGGCATGAACCTGACGTTCGGCCCTATGCACATCCTCGGTCTGCAGGGCCAGCCACGGCGCATGGTGGTGTACCCCGAGAAGCTGACAGGCGAGGGGTTCTTCAACCTCCACTTCTGGAACACCGTCGCCACCGTCGGCTCGTTCATTCTCGCCGCCAGCATCTTCGTGTTCCTGGTCAACGTCTGGCATACGACCCGAAAGGGCGCTAAAGCGCCGCTTGACCCGTGGGATGCGCGCAGCCTCGAATGGCTGACAAACAACCCGCCCAAGGTGCACAACTTCGACGTCATTCCCCATGTGCACGCTCTCGACGAGTACTTCCACCTCAAATACGAAGAGGTCGACACCGACGCAGGGCCCCGTCTTGTCAAGGTGCGAACGGCAGAAGAGCTGCACGCCGAGCAAGAGGCCAACGCCGACAAGAACATCCACATGCCTTCTGCGTCGTACTGGCCGATGATTGTGGCCATTGCTCTGCCGATCATGGCCTACGGGGTCATCTTCTCGCTCGTGCTGACCGTTATCGGCGGGGCAATCCTGTTGATGGGAATCTTCGCGTGGGCCCTCGAGCCTTCGGTTGCCGACGAGAGTGACTACGACCCGCCGCCTCAGGGCGGCGAACCCACAAAGGAGCTTGCCAGTGTCTGAGGCAACTCTCGTCGAGGTTCCGGCCGACGACCATCCCGCTCACGATGATCACGGCGCGCACATGGTCACGTCGACCGGCCTGAGCAACAACAAGCTGGCGATGTGGCTGTTCCTCGGCAGCGAATGCCTGCTGTTCGGCGGCTTGATCTCGACCTACATGCTGTACCGCGGCCGGCACACCGGCTCACCGGGCCCGGCACAGCTCTGGGACATTCCGCTGACCTCGGTTTCCAGCTTCGTACTGCTGATGAGCTCCCTGACGATGGTGCTGGCCGTCAGCGCAGCGCAGCAACGCGACGACAGATTGACGTGCTTGTGGCTGACGGTCACGGCACTGCTGGGGTCGACGTTCGTCGGTGCACAGGTGTACGAGTTCACTTCCTTCTACCACGAGGGCGTTGGCTTCACGACCAGCCTGTTCAGCTCCAGCTTCTTCACCCTCACGGGATTCCACGGCATCCACGTGACCGTGGGCATCGTCATGCTGATGTCCCTGGTCGGCATCATCTCGCGCAGCAAGGTCCCGGGTGACAAGGCAGAGGTCGTCGAGCTGATCGGCTTGTACTGGCACTTCGTCGATATCATCTGGATCGTCATCTTCACCCTCGTCTACCTGATCCCGGCATGAGGTTCGCCCGATGACCACGACCGAGCACATCGAGCACGCCGACCACGACGAGCACGGCGCAGCTCACGTTGACGGCGCGCACAAGCCCAACAGCTTCTACATCAAGGTGGCCGCTGCCTTGGCGCTGATCACGGCGGTCGAGGTTGGGCTGTACTACCTCAACATCGGCAAGCTGTTCATGCCGGTCTTGTTGATTCTGATGGCGGTCAAGTTCGTCACCGTGGTGTCGCTGTTCATGCACTTGAAGTTCGACCACAAGCTGTTCAGTTGGTTGTTCTACTCCGGTTTGTTCCTGGCGGTGGGCGTCTACATCGCCGCGCTGTTGACGTTCAGATTCTTCGACGGCGGCTAGCGCGTGCTCGGCGCGATCTTCGCCGATCCCTGGAGGTTCCAGGCGAACCCAGAGGTCTATCTGCTGGTCGCGTTCCTGATCGCCGCGTACATCTACTCGGTCCGTGTGATCGGACCGAGGGCCGTGGCTGTCGGGCAGCCGGTCGTAACCCGTCTGAACGTGGGCTGCTTCATCGGGGCCATGATGCTGTTGTTCGCAGCCAGCACCTGGCCGATCCATCAGATCGCCGAGGACTACCTCTACTCGGCGCACATGCTGCAGCACATGATGCTCAGCTACTTCATGCCACCTCTGGTCCTGCTGGCGACACCTACCTGGTTGATGCGCCTGCTGGTCGGCACCGGGCGAACGATGCGAATCGTCACGTTCATGACCAAGCCCGTCGTCGCCGCAGTCGTCTTCAACGCCGTGGTGATGGTCACTCACATCCCTCCCGTCGTCAATGCATCCGTGCAAAGTGCACCGCTGCACTACTCCCTGCACCTGATGCTGGTTCTTACAGCCCTTCTCATGTGGATGCCTGTCGTCGGTCCGTTTCACGAGTTGCGGATCAGCGACGCTGCCAAGCCGATCTACCTGTTCTTGCAGAGCGTGGTCCCAACCGTGCCGGCTGGGTGGTTGACGTTCGCCGAGGGCGTGGTTTACAAGCACTACAACCAACCGGTTCGCGTGTGGAACCTCAGCCCGACAGACGATCAACAGTTGGCTGGAGCGATCATGAAGATCGGCGGGTCCATCTTCCTGTGGGCACTCGTGGTCTTCTACTTCTTCCGGCGTTTCGCGCCGGCGTGGAAGGAAGACAACACGTACCGGCGCAAGCAACTGACCTTCGACGAGGTGCAGAGCGAATTCGATAACTCGCCTGCGCCCGCCGAGAAGGTCCGCTAGCTACACAGCGCTGGATTCAGCGCGCCCTTAATTCGGCATCTCAGGAGCGGACTACGGTTGTGCCGTGTACGCGTCGTGGGGGTGCGGGCAAGCTCGAGGCTGCCGGCGTTTTGCTCGTTCTGCGCCCCATCCCCTTGCGCTCCTGGTCACGTCGGCACTTCTGGCAGCCTGCGGCGGAAGTGGGAGCTCCACCGTGCCGACGGGCCCTCAGTTGAACGATGACGTGATCACTGTTGGCTCGTTCGACTTCGCCGAGAGTGTCGTCGTGGCCGAGGTGTACAGCCAGGCCATCGAGGCTGCCGGATTCAAGGTGCGTCGGGCCTTCGCGCTCGGCCCGCGCGAGTTCGTCGGTCCCGCTCTATCGGCGGGCCTGGTCGAGTTCGTTCTCGAATACGCCGGAACGGCATCAGAGTTCTACAGCGTCGGTCGCGCCGAACCGAGTGACGACGTCGTGGCAACCCACGCAGAGCTGGAACGAGCCATCGACGGGCAGCCACTCGTTGCGCTCAACGCTGCGCCTGCCCAGGACGCCAACACGTTCGTGGTCACGCAGGCAACGGCCGAGCGGCTCCATCTGAAGTTTCTCAGCGATCTGGGGTCCGTCGACGACAAGCTGAAGTTCGGCGGACCTCCCGAGTGCTTCAGCCGTCAGCTCTGCTTGGCAGGACTGGTCGACATGTACGGTTTGAAGTTTCACGACGTTCTCACGCTCGACGCCGGTGGACCGATGACCCACCAAGCGTTGAACGAAGGCGTCGTCGATGTGGCCCTGCTGTTCACGACAGACGCGTCGATGACTGACGAGGGGCTCGTCGAGCTGGAAGACGACCGGGGGCTGCAGCCCGCCGAGAGCATCACGCCGCTGCTGAGGTCGGAGGTCGTCGAAAAGTTGGGACCGGGTCTCGTCACAGCCATCGATGCCGTGTCGGCAAAGCTGACGACCGCTGCTGTCCGCGACTTGAACGGCCGGATCGGCGTGTCCGGAGCGGATGTAGCTTCGGTGGCGTCGGCGTGGTTGTCGGAGGTCCGGCCGTGACTGCCGAAACGGGCTCGGAAGCCGTGACTCCGGAGACACACGCTCTCACTGATGCAGCGCCGCACGTCCCGCCGACGGTACGTCGCACGCGTCGCATGCGCCGGCCCTCGGGCGCGCCTCCGCCGCTGCCGCGAAGCATCGGACGTTCGGGTCGGGGTTGGATCGCCACCTTGGTCGTGTTCTTCGTGTGGATCATCGTGATGCTCTCCTCGCCCGGGGCACGGCGAACGACCGACCGTGTGGACGCGGCCATTCTGCGCGGCCTCGCGCGAGCACGCACGGGCTGGTTGATGACGGTGGCTCGCGGGGTGGACCGAGCAGCAACCGGATGGACGATGTTCTTCGTGGCGCTCTCGTTGCTGCTCGTCACGATCTTCTTTCGCAGATGGCGGCATCTGTTCGCGTTTCTCGGCAGCGTCTTCGTGCTCGAGCTCGTCGGGGTGATGCTGATCGACGCGTTCAAACGCCCCCGGCCCTACGACGTCACGGCAGCGGGGCGCTGGCAGGGCTACTCGATGCCATCGGCCACCGCGGCAATCTTCTCCTTCACGGTGGTCGGCATCATCTACATGACCATCGTGCCCGGTCGCGCCCGCAACATCGCCAAGCCGATCGGCATTCTCGCCGTGCTCGTGGTGGCGGCTTCGCGTTTGTATCTGGGAGTCGACCATCCCTTCGATGTGCTTGCAGGTGTGGCTCTCGGCGTCGCCGTTCCTCTCATCGCCTTCCGGTTCTTCACTCCCAACGAGGTCTTCCCGGTCACGTATCGCCGGGGCAAGACCGCTCATCTCGACATCGGCGGTCGGCGGGGTGAGGCGCTGCGCCGCGCGGTAGAGGAGCAGCTCGGCGTCACCGTGGTCGATGTGCGCCCTGTCGGTCTTGGCGGCTCCGGCGGATCGACGCCGTTGCGCCTGCGCGTCGCCGGTAACCCGGACACGTACCTGTTCGGCAAGTTGTACGCGATGAACCACGTGCGCGCTGATCGTTGGTACAAGCTCGGGCGCACGATCCTCTATGGACGGCTGGAGGACGAGACGCCCTTCCAGTCGGTCCGCCGTCTGGTGCAGTACGAGGACTACTCCCTGCGAGTCATGCGCGATGCCGGTGTGCCGACGGCCGCCCCGCTCGGCGTGGTCGAGCTGACGCCGGAACGGGAGTATCTGTTGGTGACCCAGTTCTTCGACGGCGCCGTCGAGATCGGCGAGGCGATGGTCGACGATCAGATCATCGACGAGGGCTTGAGCCTTGTGCGTCGGTTGTGGAACAACGGTCTGGCCCACCGCGACATCAAGCCGGCCAACCTGATGATCACGACCGAGGGCCATCTGGTCGTGATCGACACGGCGTTCGCGCAGGTACGGCCCTCACCCTGGCGAGAGGCTGTGGACCTCGCCAACATGATGCTCGTGCTCGGCGTGCGCACCGACGCCGAGCGGGTCTACGAACATGCGTTGAACTACTTCACGCCCGACGAGATCGCCGAGGCATTTGCCGCGGCTCGCGGCATTGCCAGCCCGTCCCAACTGCGCACGATGATGAAGCGCGATGGGCGCGACCTCCTCGCTCAGTTCCGCGCACTGGCGCCCGCCCGACGCCCGATCTCGCTGCAGACGTGGGGACCGCGCCGAGTCTTCCTAGCCGGGGTGGTGGTGTTGATCACCATCCTGGCCCTCAGCAACGTGTACTCGATGTTCACTCCGGCAGAACTACCAATCAGCGACAAGCCCTCGTGCGGCACGACCGAGGTGATGATCCTCATGGCGCAGTCTGTGCCCACCGCCACGTCGGTGCCGTGCATTGCCGCGCTTCCGGCTGGATGGACTCTCGGCGGCGTGCGGGTCCACCGCGGCGAAGGTCGGTTCTGGCTGAACTCCGATCAGGCCGGCGACCATGCCCTCGAAGTGACCCTGCGGCGGCAGGATACGTGCACGGTCGATGGAGCGACCGAGGTCACCAGCGACGAGCCGGGCATCCGACGGTTCGAGCAACCCGCGCAACTACCTCCCGGGCTGCAGTCGGTCCGCACCTATCTTGCCGAAGGCGAGTGCGTGACATATCGATTCTCCTTCCACGGCGACACCAATGCCTCAGCCATCGTCGTCCTCGATGCTGCGCTCGCCTTCCAACCCCGGGTCGATCTGCTGCGCGAGGTGCAGCGAAAATCCGGGCTCACGCTGTGTGGTGCGGGCGCGCCGCCGTGCACCGGCCGACTGTGATGTATTCGTTCGTCGCGGTGACGCTGGCCGGCGCTGTCGTGCGCGTGGTGGGCGGTACGGCCATCGCAATCGTTGTCACCGTTCTGGCGTTGCGCCTGCTTGGTATTCGTCGCGGTTGGGTCACCGCGTTCCTGGCCGGTCTGATCGGCTGGGGAGTGACGATCGTCGTCGCGCTCGGGGTCAACCATTGGAACTGGGGAGCCGATGGACTGGTGCTCCATCTCCTCGTCATCGGCATCCCTACGACCATGACGGTTGCAGTGGCCTTTGATCTTCTCGCCAGGCCCGGTTCGCTGGCGATTGGCGAGCGCGCCGGCCTCGTCGTTGCGACCCGTCCGATTCGTGCGGTGCGCACCCGGATCGCTGTCCTACGTCGCTATCGCGAACTCGTCCGCCTCGCCCGACGCGAAGGCTTCGGTCCGCTGCTCTCGCCCAGTGACCGCGCCGAGCGGACCATCGACACCCAGGCAGTCAGACTTCGGCGGGTGCTGGAAGCCGCAGGAGGCGTCTACATCAAACTCGGCCAGATCGCGGCGACTCGTGTCGACCTGCTCCCCCCCGAAGTTTGCGAGGAACTGGCCCGGCTTCAGCAACACGTGCCGCCCGAGTCGCGCGAAGGGATCGCCTCGGTCCTCGAAGCCGAGTACGGCCCCGATCTCGATGCGGTCTTTTCGGAGTTCGAGTGGGAGCCGCTGGCCGCCGCGTCGATCGGACAGACACATCGGGCGCGGCTGCGGACCGGGGAGGCGGTGGTCGTAAAGGTCCAACGATCCGGCATCGAGGCGACCATGGAACGGGATCTGGCCGCACTCGGCCTGCTCGCCGACCTCGCCCAGCGCCGCACGCCGTTGGGCCGCGGCATTCGATCAGGTCGAACCCTGGAGCAGTTTGCCCAGAGCCTGCGTGCCGAGCTCGACTTTCGGCGGGAGGCGGACGCTATGAGCGAGATGGCGGCCCGGCTCGATCCTGCTGCAGGGGTGCGCATCCCGATGGTCCACGCCCACTTGTCGTCGCGGCGAATCCTGGTGCAGGAGCGCTTCGAAGGCCAGACGTTGTCCGACCATGGAAGCGTCGAGGCCACCGGCTTCGACCGGGAGGCACTCGCCGACCAACTGCTACGGTCATCGCTCGACCAGGTCATGAACCTCGGTTTCTTCCACGCCGACCCCCATCCCGGAAATGTGTTCGTACTGGAAGATGGAGCCCTTGGTCTGATCGACTTCGGCGCCACGGGCCGGCTCGACCCGATCCAACAAAATGCCATGGTCGACATCATGTTCGCCATGGCCCGCCGTGATGTGCGTCTGCTCCGTGACGGGCTCGAGCGGATCACGACGACCACCGAAACGATCTCACCGGACGAAGTAGAGCGTGCTCTCGCCCGGCTGCTCGCCGACCACGTGCGGCCAGGCGGAACCATCGACCCGACTGTGATGCAGCAACTGGTCACGACGCTTGCCGAATTCGGCCTGCAGCTGCCGACCGACATCGTGCTGCTCTCGCGAGCGTTGGTCACGCTCGACGGAACCCTGCGCGTTCTGTGCCCCGGTAGCTCACTGATGACCTCTTTTCTCGCTCTGCTGCAATCGCCAACGGATCCCGTCATCGACCGGGACGAGATGATCCGCAGCGAACTGTTGTCGGCGCTGCCACGTTTGCGGAAGTTGCCCGAGCAGGTAGACCGCATCCTCAGCCTCGCAGGTCGGGGCGAGCTGCGCCTGCGCACCGTGATCGACGAAGACGGACGCCGAATTCTGCGCACGCTCGTCAACCGGGCGCTGCTCGCCGGCATCGGTGCCGCTCTGCTGGTCGTCTCGACGGTGCTGCTCGTTGCGCCGGATTCGGGACCTGCGGTCGCGAACCGGACCGGGCTGTTCGAGATCTTCGGCTATGGCGGGTTGCTCGCCGGCGTCGTTCTGGTGCTGCGCGTCGTGACAGCTGTAGCTCGAGACGGTACGACATGAGCGACGAGCGCGTGTTGTCGCCGGATCACACCACGACGTTGGACGAGCCGCGCTGGCGCCAAATGCTCGCTGTCCCGGCGCTCGTGGCCGGTCTGGCCATCCTCGCGATCGGGATGGTGGTCGTGCGCAACGGAACAGTGCCCCGATGGGAACGGAGCATCTTTCGAGCGATCAACGACCTGCCCCAGTACCTCTACCGGCCGTTGTGGCCGTTCCAGCAGTTGGGCAACCTGCTGGTGGGCCCGGTCGTTGCTGTCGTCGTCGCCCTCCTGCATCGTTACCGGTTGGCGATCGCAGTACTGATCGCGACCGTCGCCAAGTTGGCCTCGGAACGGTTGGTCAAGGTGATCGCCAGCAGGCAGCGACCGGGTACGTCAATCGGCCCCGACGTCCACCTGCGAGGCGTCGTGTCACCTTCCGGCGAGAGCTTCGTGTCGGGTCACGCGGTGTTGATCGCTGCGTTGGCCGGTCTCGTGACGCCCTATCTCCCCGGGCGTTGGAAGGTCCTTCCGTGGGTGGTCGTCTGCCTGGTCATGGTGACGCGGGTGTACGTCGGCGCCCACAACCCGCTCGACGTCGTCTGTGGTGCGGGTCTTGGCCTGGGCATCGCAGGGGCGATCAACATCTTCTTGGGTCCGCGACCGGAGAGACCGCTCTGATGACAGCCGTCGAACCTTTGGAAGTTCTCAGGCACAAGATGTTCGAACGTCGGCTCCATGCTCTCGTCACCGGGTTTGTCTTGCTGTGCTTCGCAGCGGCAGTCGGCATCACCATCGCCCTCGATCCGCGTTCGTCGGTTCTGCAGGGTCTCGACAACCGGTGGCTCGACTGGATGGTCAGTGTTCGTACACCGTGGCTGACGCGTGTCGCCAAGTGGATCAGCGCCATCGCCTCGATCACGGTCACGCTTCCACTGCGGCTGCTGGTGTCGGCGGCCCTGGCTTGGCGTCGTCGTTGGCTGCAGCTGGGCGCGTTCGTCGGTGCCGTTATCACGTCCGAGCTGTGCATCGGCCCTGTGAAAGCCCTCGTCGACCGCCCTCGTCCACCCAACCCATTGATCGGTACCAGCGGGGCCTCGTTCCCTTCGGGCCACGCGATCGCCGGTGCTGTAACCGCGTTCGGTCTCGTGGTGGTCATCGTGCCGGCCTCCCCTCGTCGTTGGATGGCAATCGGATTGGCGGCAGCGTTCGCCGGGATCATGGCGATCAGCCGGACCATCCTCGCCGCCCACTGGTTGACCGACACCATTGCCGGCGCGGCCATCGGTACGGGCATGGCCCTTGTTTGGCCGGCCGGCCTGGAAATGGCGCGTGAGCGGTTCTACCGAAAGCAAGCCGCTGAGGAACCTCGACCCAGCGAACCAGCGGTAGCAGGAGATCATTCATGACGAGCAGCACGCGATATCGACACCCGGGAGACGCCATACGTCTCATCAGCAGTGCGGTTCTCCTCGTTGTCTCGTTGGTGGTGGTCGCCATCTTCGCTGACCGCCTTCTCGGCGAGCACGCCACGTTGGTCACGGGCGTCGAGCCGCGGACCTCGGCCGGCCGTCTCCTCGTCGGCATGGTCCAGCTCGTCTTGATCGTCGCCGGTGCTGCCGTGGTGTTCGCGGTCCTGCGCCGTCGCCGCTATCGGCTGCTCGGCAGCCTGATCGCCGGCGCAATCGTCGCCGGTCTGTTGGATTGGCTGTTCGAGCTCGTGTTGGACCGCACGCCTCCGGCGCACCTCACCGAGAACCTCCACCGCGGCGGATGGTTCGGTAACGCCGGCTTCCCCAGCCTGCCGATCCTCGCCGGCGCTGTCGCTGTCGCTGTGACGGTCACCCGCTGGCTGACCGCTTCGTGGAAACGAGCTGCGTGGATTGCGCTCGCCATCGTCGGTGCCGCCAGGTTGATCTCCGGCACCGTCCTGCCCGTGCAACTGGTCATCGCATTCGCGGTTGGCGCGACTGTCGGCACGGGCCTGCTCGTCGCCTTCGGCGCGCCGGACCGCCGCCCCGGCACCGATGACGTGCTCGCGGCACTACAGGCGGGCGGATTTCCCGCCGCCTCGGTCGTGCTTGCCGCGGTCGATGGAAAGGGCTCGCGCCCATTCGTCATGACGACCACCGATGGACACCGCTTCTTCGTGAAGATCCTCGGCCAGGATCAACGCGACGCGGACTTGCTCTACCGGGCATACCGATTCCTACGGCTACGAGATGTCGGCGACGTGCGTCCCGCTGCGTCGCTGAAGCAGTCCGTCGAACACCAGGCGTTGGTCGGCGTGATGGCCGAGCGGGCCGGAGTCAACGTGCCGACGGTGCACGGCGTGCTCGAGGCGCCGGATGGTTCGGTGATGTTGGTGATGGAATTCGTCGACGGCGCATCGCTCGCCGATCTGCTGGGTGAGCAGGTCACCGAGCAACTGCTCTCGCAGTTGTGGCACGAGGTCGATCGGTTGCACCGCGCCCGTATCGCCCATCGTTCTCTGCGGACAGCGAACGTGATTGTCGATTCCGATGCACGACCAACGATCGTCGATTTCAGCTTCTCCGAGTTGGGTGCAAGCGACCGGGCAATCGAGTTGGACGTCGCTGAGTTGCTCGCCTCTGTCGCGTTGCAGATCGGTCCGGAACGTTCGGTCGACAGCGCCACCTCGGTCATCGGTGCGCCAGGTGTTGGGTCGGCGGTCCCGTTGTTGCAGCCGCTCGCGCTCTCCGCCTCGACCCGGCGGGCGGCGGCACGCCAGGACAAGCTCGTGGCACGCACGCGCGCCGCAGCGGCCACAGCTTCCGACAGAGCCCCGAACGAGTTGGCACCGATCCGGCGTGTACGGGCCAGGACCCTGTTGATGATCGCGCTCGGTGCGGGCGCGTTCTACTTCATCCTTCCCCAGATCGCACAGGTAGGAAGCAGTTGGCGGGCTTTCCAATCGGCCCATTGGGTGTGGCTGCCGCCGATGATCTTGATGTCGCTCCTCACCTACGTCTCCGGGGCTGTCGGGATCATGGGGACCGTCCCACAGAAGGTTCCGTTCGGCCCGACTCTCAACGTGCAGTTCGCCTCGTCGTTCGTCAACCGGGTGTCACCGGCCAACGTCGGTGGCATGGCCGCGAACGCCCGCTACCTCCAGAAATGTGGAGTCGAGCCAGCCTCTGCTGTCGCCGCGATCGGGCTCAACAGCGTCGTCGGCGGCATCGTTCACATCGTCTTGATCGTGGTGTTCTTCGTGTGGTCGGGCAGCGGTCTCGGCAAGGCGTTCTCCTTGCCGTCCGGAAGCAAGATCCTGCTGATCCTTGCAGTCATCGCCGCGGCGGGCGGGATCTTGTTTCTCACCCGGTGGGGCCGCAAAACGGTGTTCGGGCCACTCGCCAAGGGAATTCGCTCGGCGGGGACCAACTTCGCCCAAGTGGCGAGAAGCCCGATGAAGGTTGCCATGCTCTTCGGCGGGTCAGCCGGCGTCACTCTTGCGTACATTGGTGCTGTCGCGGCTGCGGTCACCGCTTTCGGCGGGGGCATACCGATCGCCAAGGTCGGCGCCGTGTATCTCGCAGCTTCGGCTCTGGCTGCCGCCACGCCCACGCCTGGCGGGCTCGGTGCGATCGAAGCGGCGCTGGTCGCCGGCCTCACCGGGGTCGGCATGGAGTCGGGCCCGGCCGTGTCTGCCGTGCTCACCTACAGGTTGGCCACCTACTGGCTGCCGATCCTGCCGGGCTGGCTCGCCTGGGTCTACCTCCAGCGGAAGGAATATCTGTGAGTGGTAGCCATCCGCGGGCGGCGACATCAGTGCGGACGGTCAAGCCTGCTCGGCGGATCGCTGTCGCGGCGGCCAGTGCCATCGTCTTCGGCGTGCTGGCCCGCAGGGCTGCGCGCGGCACGATCAGTGCGGGTGAGGAACGCTGGTTTCGGGCGATCAACAACATGAGTCCGGCGCTGCGCGCGCCGGTGTGGCTCGTCATGCAGTCAGGCAGTCTGGCAGCAGTGCCACTGACTGCCGCGGCCGCATTTCCGAGGCACAGACCGACCGCTGTCGCCCTGGCGATCGACGGGACTGCGGTCTGGGCGCTGTGCAAACAGGTCAAGCGGGTCATCAGGCGCGGGCGTCCCGGCCATCACCTGGCCGACGTCGTGATCTACGGTGCCGCGCAACGCGGCGCCGGCTTCCCGTCCGGGCACGCCGCCGTCGCAATGACGCTCGTGACAATCGGCTCGCGCCTCTTACCGAAACGGGCGGCGCGGGTCGTGTGGGCGGTCCCGGTGATCGTGGGAGCCAGTCGTCAATTTGTCGGCGCTCACCTCCCGCTCGACGTGGCCGGCGGAGCAGCGCTCGGACTTTCAACGGGCACGCTGACCAACCTCGTGCTCGATGTCGCTTCGAGCTAGTCCCAGCGGAAAAGGCGCGCGGCGAGCAATGGTGCCACAACCGCCCAGATGCACAGCACGAGCCACGAACGTGTTGGCTGCGTGCCCGCGTTGGTGAGGGCATCGCGAAGCACGTCGGCCAGCGCTCCCGACGGCAGGACATGGGCCACCGCCCGAATCGCCCCGGGGAGCTTGGCGAACGGGATGACCATGCCGCCGAGCAGCAAAAAAACGAGGTACAAACCGTTCAGTGCGGCGAGGTTGATCTCTGCCGGCAACCGCCCTGCCAGTGTCAGGCCGATGCCGGCGAACGCCATCGTGCCGACGATGTCAGCGATCACGCCAAGCAACCAGTCGGGTGAATCCGGGTTCCAGCCCAGAGCAAACGCGACTGGGATGAGCACGGCGAACTGCACGACCTCCACTGCGATCACCGAACCGATCTTGGCAACGATGAGCCGGGGTCTGCCCAAAGGAGTCGTGCCCAGCCGTTTGAGCACGTGATAGCCGCGCTCGAAACCGGTCCCGATCCCAAGGCTGACCATCGCCGTGCTCATGGTCGCCAGCGCGAGGATGCCAGGGGCCAGGAAGTCGATCGGCTCCTTCGTCCCAGTGGGTAGCACGTCCACCAGGCTGAAGAAGACAAGCAACAGCACGGGTATGCCCAGGGTCAGCAAGAGCTGCTCGCCATTGCTTGCGAGCCGTCGTAGCTCGGCGCGGAGTTGCACCAGCGCCACCTTCATGACTGGTCACCGCCGGTCAGACGGCGGAAGACGTCTTCGAGTCGCTGGCCACCCGCGCGCAGATCGTGGAGGGGATGACCGGCCTCGGCGAGCCATTCACCGAGTTGCGCCATCAATCGCGGTTGTGGTGGTGCATCGATGACGTACTCGTCGTTGCCGACCTTGCTGGCGACGATCCCCGTCGCTTCTGCCAGCGCGCGCAGATCCAGCCCCGGATCACTCCGGAAGCGGATCTCGTCGTGGCCTTTGCGCAGCTCCGCCAATGTCGCGTCGGCGATCAGCGAACCGTGATCGATGATGACCATGCGGTCGGCCAGACGCTCTGCCTCGTCGAGCTCATGTGTCGCGAGCACGACGGCACATCCGTTCGCGGCGAGGTCGCGGATGACGCTGCGAACTGCGTCGCGACCGTTGATGTCCACGCCCGAGGTCGGTTCGTCGAGAAAGACCACGTCGGGTACGGCGGCAAGAGCGAGTGCCAGGGAGACGCGCTGGCGTTCGCCTCCCGAAAGCTGCTTCCACGTCGCCTTGCTTCGTGCGGTCAGGCCAACGGTGTCGACCAGGACTGCAGCGTCTGCGCCCTTGCCGTAGAGCGCTGCATAGTGTCGAACCGTTTCCAACACTCTGGAGCTCGGGTAGACGCCGCCTTCTTGCAACATCACACCCATCCGCTTGGCGAGCTGACGTTGCTGCGTTGCCGGATCGAAGCCGAGGACACGAACGGTCCCCTTCGTCGGCCGCCGGTAGCCCTCGCAGACCTCGATGGTCGACGTCTTGCCGGCGCCGTTCGGGCCGAGCACGGTGGTGATCGTGCCTGCTTCGGCGGTGAAGGAGATGTCGTCGACAGCGACCACGTCACCGTGGCGA
This sequence comes from Ilumatobacteraceae bacterium, assembly GCA_031370825.1. Taxonomy (GTDB): domain Bacteria; phylum Actinomycetota; class Acidimicrobiia; order Acidimicrobiales; family Ilumatobacteraceae; genus JAENVT01. Next base: position 1,829 of record JANMRB010000157.1, on the reverse strand, counting down.
ACCGTCAGACGTTCGACCTCGACGGCAGCCACAGCGTGCGACCCTAGGCGACCATACTGTGGAATTCGCGATCAAGTCGTGACCTCATCAGACCGATCACTGGGGCATGGCGCGGTTCTCCGTGGTGGTGTCTGCTCTGGAAGAGCAGGCGGATCTCAGCCGCAGTTTGCGCGCAATAGCGCGTGCCGCCCAGGCCATCCGTACCGACGCCGAGGTGGTGGTCGTCGTGCGCGATCGAGACTCGGCCCACGCCCAAGTCGCCGCGGCAACCGGTGCAACCGTGGTGTCCGTCACCCGCGGCAACGTGGCCGTTGCCCGCAACGTCGGTACGGCTGCCAGCACCGGCCAGATCGTCGTGACGATCGACGCCGATCGAGTCATGTCGCCGGTGGCATTCGCGGAGATCGAGCGACTCCTGGCGACGGGATGCTACGTAGGCGGCGGAGCCATCCAACACCCTGATCGGCACTCACTGGCGATCGACGTGGCAATGGTCTTGACCAGGTTGATCACGTATCTGAACGGGCTCGGTGGTGGGATGTACTGGTGCCGTCGCGAGGACTTCGATGCGATCGGCGGATTCGACGAACGAGTTCGCACGGTCGACGACTTCGACTTCGCTCGTCGTCTTCGTGCGCACGGCCTGCGCACGGGTCGGCGGTTCGTCAACCTGCGCCAGGCGCCCGTGACGACGTCGTGCCGGCGCGACTCCGCCGGGCGATTCTCCTACGCCCTCACGCGCTAGGCACCGGTAACCTCTCCGATCTGTGATCGATGTCCGTTTGTTGCGTACCGACCCCGAGGGTGTTCGCGCCGCACTCAGCAGGCGCGGTCAGTCCGAAGTGCTCGAACAGCTCGACCGAGCGATCGCGTTCGACGCACTCTCTCGTGACATCGTCGCCAAGCGCGATGCGATCCGCGCCGAGGTCAACGATCTCTCCAAAGCCGTAGGAGAACTGCGCCGCAAGGGCGACACGCACGGCGCTGAGGAACTGCAGCTGCGCAGTCGAGCCCTGGGTGATCACGAGAGGGTGTTGGCCAACGAGTTCGACATCGTCCAAGGCGATCTGCGCGACCTGCTGTTGCGGATCCCCAACACTCCGCACCCGGATGTTCCAGATGGCGCCGGCGAGAACGACAACCCGGTGATCAAGGGGCCGATCAACCTGGCCGCGGAGTTTCCCGAGCATCGCCGCGTCGCGCACTGGGAGACAGGGACGGCCCTCGGGATCCTCGACAACGAACGCGCCACGAAGATCAGTGGTGCGATGTTCACGATGCAGCGCGGCAACGGTGCTGGCTTGTCACGGGCCTTGTGCCAGTACGCCCTCGATCGCAACGTTGACAAGTTCGAAGAGATCCGGCCGCCGTCGCTCGTTACGACGGCCACCTTGACCGCCACCGGCCAACTCCCGAAGTTCGCTGACGACGCCTACAACATCGAGCGCGACGATCTGTGGTGCATCCCGACTGCCGAAGTTCCGTTGACCTCGATCTATGCCGGCGAGGTGGTCGACGCCGAGCAATTGCCGTTGCGCATGATGGCCTACACGCCGTGCTATCGCCGCGAAGCCGGCTCAGCGGGTCGTGATACGCGGGGCATGCTTCGGGCTCACGAGTTCGACAAGGTCGAGATCCTCTCAGTAGCAACAGCCGAGCAGGCGCCGGATCTTCTTGTCGAAATGACGGGTCGCGCCGAGGCGTTGATCAACGGGCTCGGGCTGCCGTACCGCATCATCGAGATCTGCACGGGTGATCTCGGACAGAGCCATCACCGCAGCTTCGACATCGAGGTCTACGCGCCAGGTTGCGACGCTTGGCTCGAGGTC
>JANMRB010000123.1:0-48196 GCA_031370825.1 Ilumatobacteraceae bacterium | reverse complement strand
GTTCGACGCGGGCGCGTGGTCGCTGAGAGGATTGGGTCGACGCGTTGAGAGTGATGCAGTCGGGGACGGCGATGAGGTACGCGCCGGAGTCGAAGATGCCGGCGACGGTTCGCTGCTGTGTCACGGTCACCAGACCGGCATCGCGAAGCCGGCGGAGCGCCCGACCCGCTGTGTCCTTCGACAAACCGAGCGACCCGGCCAACGCTCGAACCGAGACGCGGGCAACGCACGCGTCAACTGGGCCGGTCGAACGCAACAGCAACTCCTCGAGCACCAGCCACGACGTCGGACCCAGGTCGCGCCGAAGTGCGCTCGCCTCGAAGGCGACAACAATCGAACGGGTCGCCTCAGCGGGCAACAGTCGCCCCTGTCGGCAGCACGACCGCGTCGCAGAGCCTGACCACACGACCCTTCGTCGCCAACTCGATCAAAGCCCAGCGAGGCACCCGCAGACAAGCCGGCCCGAGGCGGAACACAGGTATCCCCGTCGTGCCACCCGAGTTCAGATACTCGTTCGCAAGCTCATACGCACGCGATCGACCGATGCGCAACAGGCGCGCCGCCTCGTCAACAGTGAGCAGTTGAGGGGCCTCGTCTGCTTCGGTGACGGCGTCCAATGAAGACATGGACTGTCCTAACTACACCCCTGTCATTCAGCCCGCAAGGGGTAACCGCCACAGCGTTTGGGGCGAGGCGAACCAGACGGTACGTGGTGACACTCAGTGGTCCGCAGTGGTACTCAACGGACAATCGGCCGTGACAAACTTCACACCCGAACCCGCTGTCCGAATTTCTAGGACACGGTTGTTGGTGACGCTGACACACCGCGGCGATTGCGCAGGACGGGCACGCGGTAGTCCGTGACTGCGACTCCGCGCCGATGTCAAGACGCGTTGTGCTCGAGTTCATGTTCGACGGCTCGGCGAATCCACGATGAGATCGACCGATCGTCCGCACCGGCGGCGTTGCGGATCCTGTCGAGCGTCTCGGGTGGGAAGCGGACCGGCACGAGCTCGGTGAGTTTCGAAGCGCGGCGTCGGGCCGGGCCTTGAGGAGTTTGGTTCTCAGGGTCGGCGTAATAATCGTGTTCTTCAGTTCGAGTCATTTTCTTGGTCATCGGTCCTCCAGGTATCGGGCGGCAAGATGCTTGGCAGCGACATAGCAACCAATCGGGCGGCAGCGGGTTGGATCATTCGAGTCGGACGCGGCGAGCGGGACCACCAGGATCTCGCCATGGACTTCGGCCACCATCAACCAGTCTGCTGGCGGTTTGGCTGGGTAGAAGAGCGGGTCGGATTGCCAGACATCTTGAATGTCGTCGATTCCCAGTCCGGCGTGTTTGAACAGGTGGGCTGCTTGCCTGTCGATCTCGAACGGATCGTTGTCGTCGAGTTGATCGAGATCGAACAGCTCAGCCATCAGTCCAATTGTAATACAAACGAATACAGAATGACAGATACACCCCCACCGCAGGTTCGTCAGAGCCGTTGGTGTTGTGACTCGGAGTCGACTCGACTCTCCGGCGCGATCGCAGGGTCGTAGGGTGTAGGGGTGTCAAGGCGAGTGTGGATCGTCGTGCTACTCCTCGTGTCGACTTCGTGCGCTACGCAGTCAAACTTGATCTCCGTGGCCGGGGTTGGCGCAACGGCCGACGGCGCCACCTTGCAGGTAGTGCTCGCGCCTGCCGACGTCGAAGGTCGATCGTGTTGGGCGGATGTGACCATCACCCCCGTCGATGAGCCGGGGGTTGTACGGCTCGATGTCCAGGGTCGCGAGTCGCACACAGCAGACTGCGCAACGCCGAGACGACTGCGAGTCAAGTTGCCGAAGCCGCTCGGCGCTCGGACCGTGCGCGATGGCGCCAACGGTCAACCGGTCTCGTTGCTTCCAGTGGCCGTCCCGGAGGCAACGTGGCTGCCGGATGGCTGGGTCGTGCGCGACAGCGGGGGCGGCAAGGACGGGTGGTCCCAGTCGGTCGGGATCGAAGCAACGACGATGACAGCTCAAATCAATCTGTTTCGGACCGGAACGAACGGCGACCTCCCCGGCTCGACGATCACCTCGTCGGCCACCGTCCAAGGAAGGAACGCAGCGTTCGTCAAGGAGCGCTACCGCACCTCGGGTCCCGATGCGCTCTTGATGATGGATGCAAGTTGGTCGTTGACGGTCTGGTCGGCCAGCGACACCGTCACGACAGAGACGCTTCAGCGAATCGCACACGGCCTGACGACATTGCCATTCGCGCCCACGATCGACACACCAACAATCGACGCTCCGAGGACGGGAACGGTCGGCGAACTCATCGACTACGAGGGCCCCACCATCCTTACTGGATGGGTCAGCATAGACGCCACAGAGCACGCCCAGTTCTGCGAATCACTGAAGAACGACGGCGGATGCAAAGGAGCGACCGTCGACATCGACTGGTCAACCGGGTCCGCCACACCCCCAACAGACTTGATCGCTAATGGAGATCGCAAGGTGAGTGACCGCGCCCTCACCCTCGCCGGCACGCTGAAAGGCAGAATGTTCTACGTCGGCCTCTAGCTCTAGGGTCGTCGACTCAACTGTCTAGGTCGAGAATCGGCGCAGCACGACGGTGGTGCGAGCCACCGACTCTCATACAGGACATTGGCGATTGGTGGGTAGTCGTCTTGCTGCGGCTACCGAGCGGTCGTCAAGGTGTCATCTGCTCCCATCCCCCTTGACCTCCCCGCGTCCGTGGCCTTGCAGGAGGGCGCGATATAGGCTTTGTTCTCAAGGCGTCAATCCAGCCGATCACCCGCCGGTCCGGCCAGGTCGTTGTAATCCCTTGACAATTGTTTTGGTCGGCGCGACGGTTCATTTCACCGTGGCCGACGTGGTGACGGTGACTGATTGTAGGGGGCAGCCATGGTTGTTGATTTCGCGTGTCCATTGGCATCGGACGATCGAGATGGCCTCGTCGCGATGTTCGGGGGAGCGTCATGACCAGGAAACTGAATGTGAAGTCACGGGCAGCGCTTGTGGTAGTTGCAGTGGCCTCCCCGTTGGTATTGGCAATCGTCTCGACTGCTCCCGCTTCGGCGACCATGTACGCGATCAATCAACCATTCGAGTTCCACGACAGCAATGACTTCACCGACTGCGGCTTGTCGCTACACGACGATTTCCATGTCGCGGGGACTCAAAGCATTAGGACCGGCACGGGAGAGTTGGCGACAGCGTTCTTCCAACACACTCACGTTCATTCGGTGGAAACGATCACCAATACCGGCAATGGCAGGTTCGTGACAATCGAGGGCGACTCCGTGACGCAAGACGTACAGGCCACTCACGTGTCGGGTTCGATCTTCCAGTTCGTCACTCACCAGGTGGGCCAACCATTCGTCGTCAAAGACATGAATGGGCGTGTGATCAGTAGGGATCGGGGCAATTTGACCTTCACCTACTTGTTCGACACTGGCGGCGACCAGGTGCCGGGAGGGACATTCATCGCACTCGTTTCGCTGCGCGTAGCTGGTCCGCACCCGGCCTTCTTCGCCGATCCCCTGCCTTGCGACGTGCTGGTCGCATTGATCGGATAGTCGAGCGAAGGCGGCGACGCCGACTCGCACCGACGCCATCGGCACGCTCCGACGGAAGCGCCAGAAGCTTGTCGACCTGTACTACGCGGAGTCGATCACCGCCGACTTTCGGGATGAAGAGTCCAAGATCAGCCGTCAGATCGACGCTATCCAGAGCGAACTTGCCGCGGTCACAGCCGAGAGCGAACGCCGACATGCCCTAGCGGTGCAATTCGAGCACGTCGCCGAACTACTCACGCAGACGGAACTTGATCTGATCTGGCAGCACGCAACCGAACAAGAGCAACGAGCGCTCATCACCGAGCTAGTCGAGACCGTCGAGATGCATCCGGATCACCTTCGAGTAACCATCGCCGGCGCTCCCCCGCTTCTGGTCACGCTCGCTGAGGTCGGTCTCCGTGAACCAGGTATGAGATCAGTGGTGTCGGTGGACCGACACGGCGGACGGCGAACCGTGGGACACCGGTGCCGCTGCGCTCAGTGCACCGGTTGCTGACGGCTCCCGAAGCAATATTTGGTCCAATCGCGCCTGCAGTCAAGGACGTGTCCAACCGCCGGGCCCGACGACGTGCAACAACCCGTTGACGAACGTTTCGCCTCACTCGACGAGTCCGGCTGGCGGACGCAGCAGGTGAACATTTTCGCCGACAACCCACGAAATCCTGTGCACCTGGTGTGCACCTGGGAACGACGAAGGCCCCGCTGAGCGGGGCCTTTGAGTGCTCTGAGCTGGACTTTTATCCGGTGGAGACGAGGGGAATCGAACCCCTGACATCTACCTTGCAAAGGTAGCGCTCTGCCAACTGAGCTACGTCCCCGAAGGGAGTCCTCAGGATAGCGCGCTGTGGCAATTGTTCTGCCTGCCGATTCCGGGGCCAAGGCCCGCAGGCGGCTATCAATAGTCTGTTGCAATGCGGTCTCCTCGCCTTCGGTTCGGCACGTTCCTTGCACCACATCACCCGCTCGGCGAGAGCCCGACGCTGCAGTTCCAGAGTGACCTGGAATTCGCGACTCAGCTCGACCACCTGGGGTACGACGAGTTCTGGTGCGGCGAGCACCACTCCACCGGATGGGAGATGATCGCCTCGCCGGAGATGTTCCTCGCGGCCGCCGGTCAGATGTCGCACACGATCAAGCTCGGCACCGGCGTCGTGTCACTTCCGTACCACCATCCGTTCAACGTCGCCCAACGCATCGTGCAACTCGACCACATGACCAAGGGAAGGGCGATGTTCGGCAGCGGGCCCGGCGCCTTGCCGAGCGACGCCCGCACGATGGGGATCAGCCCGATGCATCTACGCGATCGCCAAGACGAGGCGATGGGGGTGATCATCCGCCTGCTCAACGGCGAGGAGCGGTTCAGCTACGAGAGCGAATGGTTCGAGCTCCATGAGGCGGCGTTACAGATCTTGCCGATCCAGGACCGAATGCCCATGGCCACGGCGTCGAGCATCAGCCCCAGCGGCATGCAATTGGCCGGCAAGTACGGCATTGGGGTGCTGTCCATTGCGTCGACCAGCGCCGAAGGTCTGCAGGCATTGCCGACACAATGGGGCTTTGCCGAGGAGGCAGCCGCGGCCCACGACACCACTGTCGACCGCGCCGATTGGCGAGTGCTGATGAGCTGGCACATCGCCGAGACGAAGGAACAGGCGCGACGCGAGGCAGTCCACGGTCTGCATCGTTGGCACAATGAGTACAACGTGCGTGTGCTCGGTCGTCCTGGCGCGACCCATGTCGAGGACCCCCGGGACCTTCTCGATCAAGTGTCCGAAAGCGGCGCAGAGGGCGGCGGTGCAGCAGTGGTCGGAACGCCCGATGATCTTATCGACGCCATCAACAACCTGCAGGAGATCACGGGTGGCTTCGGCGTTGTCCTCGGCTTTGCCCACGACTGGGCCAATCGCGAAAACACGCGCCGCTCGTGGGACATGGTGGCGCGGTATGTGATCCCGGCGATCAACGGATCGGTGCGGCCGATGCAGGCGTCAGCGGATTATGTCGAAGCCAACAAGCAAGAGCTGATGGGAGGCGCGACTGCTGCCGTGTTGACCAAGATCATGGCGCACGAGGGCGCCGCGGCAGCGATGGCAACGACGATGACGCAAATGGCCGAACGCGCCGCAGCACGCAGGGCCAAGGACGGCAAGGCCGACAACGACCCGGTGTTCCGACCTGGCGCGGGATTGCCCGGCGCGTAGCGGACGGCTCAGTCGTCCTTCAGGGCAACAGCGTTCGGCGTGACGTTGATCTTCGGTTCGTACTCTGCGACCTCGACCACTCGGCCCTCTCCCAGGTACTTGGCTCGCAACTCGGTGCGGCATGACTGGCACGGTCCGTAGAACCTTTCATCGACTGGTTCGCCGCAACGGGGGCAGGCGAACGTGTCGGTATCGGTCACGGTGCCGCACTGTTCTTGAGCATCGTGCCGGCAAAAGCACCGGCGTGCTCGCCGTGGTCCATGAATACCTGACCGTTGACCAGCGTGTAGTCGTAGCCGGTCGAGCTCTGCACATATCGACCTGCACCATGCGGGAAGTCGTACACGTAAGAAGGTGCCGGCATTTCCAGCGCCTCGAGATCGATCACGTTCACGTCGGCGAAACTACCCGCTGCGAGCCGACCTCGCCCCTCCAAACCGAAAAGGTCGGCGGTATCGCTGGTCAGTCGGCGAACACCCTCCTCCAAGCTCCATCGCTTGCGCTCGCGGATCCAGTACGACAAAAGGAACGTCGGTTGGCTGGCGTCGAGGATCTGGCCGACGTGAGCTCCGGCATCGGCAAGCCCGAGAGTGACCACTTGTTGGTCGAGCATGTCCTCCACGGCCGACATCTGCTGGTTGAGGAACGGGAGGCTGCACACGAGGGTGCCGTCGGTTTCAAGCTGCAACTCGATGTATGCAGCGGCGGCACAGATGCCGCGCTGGTGGGCGATGGCCGCGAGCGACGTGTTCGGATCGAGGTCATAACGGGCACCGTGGTGAAGCGCACCGTGGAGTTCGTTGACCACGAACAACTGCGTGAGGTCCAGCCCCGTCGGAGTCACGTCCGCGGCCTCGATCAGTTTGGCCCGTGTCGCCGGATCGCGCAGAGCGACCATCTTTTGACCGTTGCGCATGTCCTTGAGGTTGCGCCACGGAATTGCCCTGTCGAACGGGCTACGCGTATCCAGACTGAACAAGATGCCCACGCTGCGAGCGGTGGTTTGTGGGCGAACGTTTGCGCCGAGCGCGTTCTCGTGTTTGGCGAGCTCGATCACCTGAGCGTACAGATCGGGTCGGCTGTTGTGCTGCAACAGCCCGAAGCTGACGGGGCGACCGCTGCGCCGGCTGACTTCGCCCATCCAAGCCATTTCCGCTCGAGTCAAGGCGATGTCCGAGTCGTCACGTTCACCTTCGCCGATGCGGCTTGCACTCTCGAAGACACCTGCACCGTGGCGGCGGAGAACCTCGGCAAATGCAAAGAGCTCCTCGGGCTCGGCGTAGGTTCCCGGCACTGGGCGGCCGTCAGGAACCTTGTGCAGGAACGTGCGGCTGGTGCTGAAGCCCAAGGCACCAGCTCGCATGGCCTCGGCGAGCAGATCGGTCATGATCGCTAGGTCCTCATCCGTCGGCAGGCCCTGCTCCATGCCGCGGTTGCCCATCGCGTATTGACGGAGAGCGCAGTGTCCGACCATGCCACCGACGTTGGGACCTTTGGGGAGGCGACCGATGCCGTCGAGGTACTCGCCGTAGGTCACCCAGTCCCACGCCAGCCCCTCGAGGATGGCTGCCCGGGGAATGTCCTCGACGCTCTCCATCATCCCCGCCAAGGTCTCGCGGTCTTCCGGTTTGCAAGGTGCGAACGTGACCCCACAGTTGCCCATCACGACGCTGGTAATGCCGTGATAACAGCTGCTCGACCCCATCGGATCCCAGGCCAGTTGGGCATCGAGGTGCGTATGGATGTCCACGAAGCCGGGCGTGACAACACGGTCAGCGGCGTTGATCACCCTGTTGGCGGTGCCGACGATGTTCGGGGCAATGTCGACGATGTGGTCGCTGACGATTGCGACGTCCGCAACACGCCCCGGCGCGCCCGTACCATCGACCACTGTGCCACCGCGTATAAGGATGTCGAATGTTCCCACCGCTGCCGACCCCTGTCGTTAGGCTCCTGACAAGCCAAGGTTTGACACCGTAGCTGGATGTCATCCTCCAGTCGATGTCTAGACCGTTGCAGTTCCGTTACACCCCGTGGCCACACAACCTCTTATTGCGAGACGGTTTCGCCCGCTCGAAATGAGCGAGCCAGTCGGGCAACACCTTCGGAGATGTCGTCGTCCTCGTAGAACGCGTAGCTCAATCGCAAGTGATTGCCCAACCTTCCACTCGGCGAAAAGAGGGCACCATGACGCAGGTCGACGCCGTGCTGCTTCGCAGTGGAACGCAGCGCTGCACCGTCGGTTCCCGGCGGTAGGCGCAGCCACACGAAGTAACCGCCCGTCGGCAGGTCGTACTCGACCCACTCAGGCATGTGTTCACGAAGCGCGCCGATCATCGTGGCCGAGCGGCGGGCGAACGTGGCTCGCAACCATTCCACGTATTCGTGCTGCCACCCCATTCGCATCATCGCGGTCGCCAACGTCGACGTGATCGGGTTGAGCCCGCCACCGCTGAGGATCAGCCCGGAATCTGCGAGCGCGGCCAGGCGTTCGACCGAGCCGTGGATCCACCCGAGGCGCATGCCCGGTGCGAGGATCTTCGAGAAGGTGCCGATCGACAGGATCGGACCCTCGTCCACGAACGCCGACATCGCCGGCGGCATTGCCCCGGGAGCAAACCGCAACAGGTGATACACCTCATCGGCGACGATCAAGATGTCATTGGCCGCGGCCGCGTCGACGAGCTCACGACGACGCTCTGCCGACATCGTCACGCCAGTCGGGTTCTGGAAAGCAGGGATCGAGTAGGCGAAGGCAACTCGTTTGCCTTCGCCTCGGACCGCGGCGACCTCTTCGATCAAGGCCTCGACGACCAGGCCATCGCCATCGATCGGTATGCCGCGGATGTCGAGGCCATGATCACGGAACATCTGGAACGCGAGGAAGTAGGTCGGCTCTTCGACGATCACGACATCGCCGGGCTCGGTCAACACCGTGCACAGCATCTCGAGGGCCTGGGAGTTGCCGTTGGTGGAGAACAGTTGCTCGGGGGCAACTGCCGTTCCGTAGGCCTCGGTGAGATACTCGGCCAGAGCAATCCGGTGGTAGCCGTCGCCCCACTCGGCCCCGTATTGCAAGAACTCAGGAGAATCGTTGAACTGCATCTCCGCGGCGCGGCGGATGTAGTCGCGGGGCAGGATCGCGTTGTTCGGTTGGCCGACTCCCAGGTCGATCACCCCTTCCGGGACAACCACCTGCTGAAACTGAATTGTCGACACGCGTCTAACGTAGGTCCATGAGCACTGCCGCGGGAACCACGGCCGAGATCGTCAGCGGAGCCTGCCATCACGACTGTCCCGACACCTGCGGCTGGCACGTCAGCGTCGATCGCAGTGGGCCCACACCGATCGCGTTGCAGATGCGTGGCGACCCTGATCACCCGTACAGCAAGGGCGAGCTGTGCCCGAAGGTCAACAAGTTCCTCGACCGCGTCTACAGCGAGGATCGCGTCCTGCACCCCCTGCGACGCGTCGGACCGAAGGGGGAAGGGAGGTTCGAGCGGATCAGTTGGGACGAGGCCCTTACCGAGATCGCCCGCCGCTTCCACGGGATCATCGATCGCGACGGCGAAGAGGCGATCATGCCCTACAGCGATGCAGGGAATCAGAGCCTGCTTGCGATGGGCTTCCCGGAGCGCTTTTGGAACCGGTTGGGCGCCACTCGTGTACTTCGCGCGATCTGCGGCCCCACGGTCGGGGCCGGAGTCAAGATGACCCTCGGTACGACCAAGTGCCTCGATCCCCTGGAGATACGGCATTCGCAGCTGATCATCCTGTGGGGTACCAACACAAAGTTGACCAACCGGCACCTGTGGCCGACGATCGAGGAAGCACGAGCCAACGGCGCGAAGGTGATCGTGCTCGACCCGATTCGCACGGTCACCGCCGACGCTGCGGACTGGTTCATCCAGCCATTGCCGGGCACAGACATCGCTTTGATGCTCGCTGTCATGCACGTGTTGATCCGCGACGGTTTGACCGACAAGCAATGGATCGACGATCACACGCTCGGCTTCGACGAGTTGGCGGTGCACGTCGATGAGTGGACGCCGGAACGCGCCGCGGCCACGTGCGGGGTGGCAGCAGCGGACATCGAGCGGTTGGCAACGATGTACGGCACCATCCGCCCCGCCGTCATTCGCACACTGATCGGCGCGGAGCATCACGAGAACGGCGCAATGTTCTTCCGAACAATGGCATGCCTGCCCGCGTTGGTCGGAGCGTGGAAGGACCGCGGCGGCGGTCTGGCGCGTTCGATCGGCGTGTGGACAGGATCCGTAGTCGACGAGAAGGCACTCGAGCGCCCCGACCTGCTCGCCGGTCGCCAACCGCGTTGGGTCAACATGAGCCGCCTCGGCGAGACCCTCACCGAAACAGCCGCTCCACCGATCAGGGGTCTCATGGTGTGGGGCTGCAATCCGCTCGTGATCGCTCCGAACAGCGAGAAGGTCCGCGTCGGCGTGTTGCGCGACGACCTGTTCACGGTCGTGCACGAACAGTTCATCACCGATACGGCGAGGTACGCCGACATCGTGCTTCCGGCAACGACACAGATCGAGGCCACTGATGTGGTGATGCCATGGGGGCACCTCTGGGTGAGTTGGAACGAGGCAGCCATCGAGCCGTGTGGGGAGTCCGTCAGCAACAGCGAGCTGTTTCGCAGGCTCGCTCATTCCATGGGCTACAGCGAGCCCGAGCTCTACGACGACGACATGACCGTCATCCGCGAATCGTTGCCGGGCGTCGACGTCGACGAGCTGCGACGTACGGGACATCTCCGGGTGCCGTATCCAGCAGACGGTCGACCGTTCGGCGACGGAGTGTTCCCGACGGCTAGCGGCAGGGTCGAGTTCGTCAGTGACGCGCTGGTTTCAATGGGCCAACCTGCGCTGCCGACGTTCGTTCCGCCCGTCGAGGGGGTCGGCTCGCTGTTGGCTCGGAGGTTCCCGTTGCAACTGATGACGCCGAAGCATCACAACCGCTTTCTCAATTCCGGATACTCGAACTTGCGGGGCCACGGTGGGCTCGAGTCCGGTCCCTTCATCGAACTGTGCGCAGACGACGCCGCGAGCAGAGGCATCGTCGACGGTCAGCATGTTCGTGTGTTCAACGATCGTGCCTCGATCGAAGTGCCGGCACGCATCACCGAGCGCGTACGGCCGGGGCTGGTGTCGATCCCGTGGGGTTGGTGGAGTCGCCACCACCCCGATGCGATGGTTGCCAACTCCTTGACCAACGACACCCTCACCGAATGGGGTGGCGGCGTGGCTTTCTCCGACACTCTCGTCGAAGTTGTCGCCTGCTGATCGACCAATCCATCCCGTCTGAGCAGGCACGCGGGGGTAGCCTTGCGGCATGGCAGGCGAGCTGATCTACGCGTTTCGAGTCATGCGCTTGCCGCTGCTCGACGCAGGCGGTTCGCCCATCGGTCGACTCGACGACATCGTCGTGATTCCGGGCCGTCCAGGTGTGGCCCCGCGGGTGCTCGGTTTCGTTGCGACCAGTCAGCGCCGGCGGATCTTTGTCAACGCGGCACGCCTCGCCGGGATCGACAGCGACGGAGCCCGGTTGCGCAGCTGGGACGTCGACCTCAATCCGTTCAAGCCGAAGCCAGGCGAAGTGCTGATCGGACGCGACATCATCGACCGCCGGATCGGCGACGAGACCGTCAGCGATGTGGCGATGCGTGCTGGCGGCGACGGTCGCCAAACGTGGTGGCAGCTCGCCAAGGTGCGTCTTGCCAGGCGAAGCGCTCTTCGCAGGCGGCCGAGCTATCGACTGGTCGACGTGGCAGAGCTTCCGGAGCTCTTCCACACAGCCGGATCCGAGGTCGCCGCCGAGGTCGCCCGGCTCCGCGACATGCACCCCAGCGATGTCGCTGGTGTCGTGCGAGCATTGCCGCTGACGCAACGCAAGCAACTGGCCGAAGCGATGGATGATGAGCGGTTGGCCGACCTGCTCGAAGAGCTGCCGGAAGCCGAACAGCTGCGAATCATCGAAGGGCTCGACCTCGAGCGTCTGGTCAACGTTCTCGAGGAGATGGAGTACGACGACCTCGCCGACCTGCTTGCCGAGATGCCGGGCGAGCAGCGCACACGAATCCTCGAAGCGATGGACGCAGAGGATGCCGACCTGGTTCGTCGCCTGTTGAGCTACGACGAGGGCACAGCCGGCGCGCTGATGACTCCCGACATCATCATCCTCGGCCCGACCTCAACCGTCGCCGAGGCCCTTGCCGAGTTGCGAAATCCCGACTGGTTGGTGTCGATCGCCGCGCAGGTGTTCGTGGTGCAGCCTCCGTACAAGACGCCGACCGGCACATATCTCGGTGTGGTCCACTTCCAGCGACTGCTCCGCGAACCTCCGAGCCTCGAGCTCGGCCGGTGCATCGAGCAGGAGCCGACGATCACACCAGACCTGCCCGAGCGGGAGGTGGCCGAACGGCTGGCGAGCTACAACATGCTCGCCGTTGGCGTGACCGACGAGGCCGGTCGGTTGCTCGGTGCCATAACTGTCGACGACGTGCTCGACCGCACGTTGCCGACCGGTTGGCGCCAGCGCAGGCGGGTGAGCACAGGTCCGGTACCGAAATGAAGCGCCGCGAAGATCTCACCACACCGCGGCAGGGCCGTCGCCTGGGCGTGCACTACGACCCCGAGGCCTTCGGCCAGTTCAGCGAGACCATTGCCCGCACGATAGGGACGGCACGCTTCCTGGTGTTCCAGAGCGTCTTCATCGCCCTATGGATCGTCTTGAACTCACTCAAGCAGTTCGACGGCAAGCAGCTGCAGCTGCTGACCTTGCTGCTCTCACTGCAGGCCGCATACGCAGCACCGCTGATCCTGCTCGCCCAAAATCGTCAGGAGCGACGAGACCGTCTGCAAACCGAGCTCGACCGGCGCGTCGCCGAACGAACCCAGGTCGATACCGAGTTCCTGGCGCGCGAGCTGGCCGGCGTTCGTCTCGGGCTGTCCGATGTGGCCACCTCCAGTGAGCTCGAGGACCAACTCGAACGGATGACCCGAGCCATCGAACGATTGGCCGACCGGCTCACTGCGATGGAAGCCCTCGCCGACAAAGCCGACGCCGAATAGCAGTCAGACCACGGCGTTCGTGGACTTGGCGGCGACCAGTTCGACCAGCTCCACAGTGAGCGCAGCGAACTCGGCGGGGCGTTCCCACGCGCTCAGGTGATCGGCGTCCAATTCACGGACGTCCGCGTGCAGTGCCGCTGCGAGGGCGTACTGCTTTCGCGGTCTCACCAGGTGGTCGCGTGTCGTGATCAATGCTGCGGCCGGCACATGCAGCTCAGCCACCCAGTTCCTAGCGTCGTATCTACTCAACGCCTGGCCCGCCTGGACGATGCTCACCGCGTCGTTTCGTCGCATCTCGCCACTGAGCCAGGGCACATAACGCTGCAACGAATGGCCAGCACCGAGTATTCGACGAATTCCGTGCGTTAGCCATCGTTGGTAAGCGAATGATCGAAGCAGAGGCCCGATGATCCGCGCTGTCTTCCATCGCACGCGATCGAGGAACGATGAACACCACTCGAGGGCCGTTGCCTGCACCACGAGTGCCCTGACGAGATGCGGATGACGCCGAGCCATCAACATGGCGACTGGGCCACCCATCGAGTAGCCCACCGCGATCACCGGACCGACGCCGAGCGCCTCGACCAGAGCGGCGGCGTCGTCGGCGACATCGTCCAGCTCGAAGTGGCAATCCAGGCGCAGGCCGCGGCCGTGACCGCGAAAGTCGAAGGTGATGAACGAGCAACGCTCGGCCAGCGCCTCGTAGGCCGTGAAGAACTGCAGATCACCACTGGCTGTCCAACCGTGCAGCAGCAGCACGATCGGCGCAGCTGGATCTGGATGACGATGAAATCGGTAGAAGAGCTCGCCGCGACCCGGCGCAACGAGTGTGCGGCCCTCGGGAAGCCACGGCACAACGGGGTCGGTCGAGGGATTGGTCACGGATCAACGGTATCTGGCCGGGCCGGCCTACCAGCCCGTGGCTCGAGCAACGCCAGTGAACTCCTGCAGCCGAACCCCCAGGCCGACGGCGCGGCGCAGAAGCGCCGGCGCGTCGAGCGTCCGATCGCCGACGACATGAAGCCCCGGGTCGATCGAGCCCGTGAGGCAGGCCTCGACGCATGCCGATGTCACGGCGGCGGCGAGATCGCCAGTGGGACCGGAGGCCCCGGCTATCACAGTCAGCCGTGCGCCGTCATTGGCCGCGCCACGAACCTCTACGCGCACGGCACCGAGGTCGCCAGCGGCGTGCGGAGGAGTCAGCATCGGAAGTCGCGCTGTCAGGCGGTCGCGTCGTGTGCCCGACACCCGCGCACTGATGCGTGAAGCCCTCGGGAAGATGCGGTGCAGCAGGAACGGATCCGGCAACGCGGCCCGATAGCAGTCTTTCGCTCCAATGGGCTCGGGAAACCAATTGAGCTCGCGCCCACTGCCGCCCGGTCGTTCGATCCACGCCCCGTCGTGCCAGCCGATCGCTGTCTCGCCGAGCGCGTTGTGGTGCTGCGCTGCGCACGCCGGACCGGCGGTGCCGTGCGTCGCCACGTGGATCTCTTCGGCGACGTCCAACTGCCGCCACAGGTGATCGGCAAGCAGCGCTGACAGGCCCGGACTCATCGCGGCGCCGACGATCAGGGCCGCGCCGTGCTTTTGTGCAAGACCGTCGAGGTCGAGCAGGTCGCGCAAGTCGTTGATGTCGGCCGACGTCGACACGACCGAGACACCGCCGACGAGGTACTCGGCGGCGAGGTCGGCATGCGGATGAGGGTGGCACAGCGCGACGACATCAGTGACCGCCAGGTCTGCTGCGTGAGCGACTGCCACCGCGCCGCGAGGTGAGCCTGACACCGCCGGATCGAAGATGGCGACGTTCGTCCCCTGGCGGAGCATGTACGTGCTGAGGCGTCGGCCGGTGACTCCATAGCCGACAACTCCGACAATCGGTCCACGTGCATCGGACGAGGTCATGGCGACGGAGGCAGTTTCAGCTCGCGCCAACCACCCTCCTGCGGGGGAATGCCGCCCTTGCCGCGAACTCGCAGCAGACCGGCAACCGCAGCGGCAAGAGAGAGGGCCACGAAGGCTCGACGCAGTGCTTTCACCGTGGGGCTAGCTGGAATCGAACCAGCGACCTTCACATTATCAGTGTGACGCTCTAACCAACTGAGCTATAGCCCCGTCAACGACGGAGTCGTCAGGCTACCGGGCGCCTTCCATCGGACTCAACCGGCAATCGCTTCGGGCGAAGACGGCTCAGCCAGGACTGCGAAGCGGTGGTCTCGGCGACGAAATCGTCAACCGGCTCGGGATCGTCGACCTCAGCAGGCGTCAATTCGTACATGATCTCTTCGATCCCGCGTTCGGCGCGTGCCTGCACCTCTTCTTCCAGCACGCTGAGGCGGACGCCACCGACTAGATCGGTGATGAGATTGAACAGCGTGGCCAGCAAGACCGCCAAGCCGGTGAGCCCAGCCGCGACGAACAAGCCGGCGATCCAGGCGTTGTGAAAGATCTGGCCACCGTTGAACTTGAACGTCTCCCAACCGAAGCCCTCGAAGAACTTTTCAACGTTGTCGACGGTCCCGGTTGCATAGGCGACCTGCCAGAGCAACACCCCAGCGACCAACGCGACCGCGTAGAAGAACACGTTGAACACGAGAGCAACTTTGAACACGCTCCAAGTGTCGACATGGCGCACTACCCGAGTGACCCGTCGGACACGCGCTTTCGGAGCACGGCGGAAGTGCACTGGGCGGCGGAGGGGTCGACTGTCGAGAACCGGACCGATCTTGGTCACGTCGTCGATGGTCGCCGCCTCGTCGTAGAGGATCGGCGCCGGCATCGGAACAGCCACCGTCGGTTGTTCCGTCGGAATCGGCGCGGTTGGCACGAACCCTGTGGGGATCGGAGTCGGCGCCAGCATCGATGGTTGCAGCGACTCGATGGTCGGCGGAAGCGGGATTGACTCCGTCTCGATCACCGCATTGGAAACGGTGTCAAGACTTGTCGCATCGATGAGCTCGGTCGGCTCCTCGGTCGGCTGTGGGGCGAGTGGCAGCGCTACTGAGAACTCGATCGGCGCATCGAGGCTGCCGGACTCGCGATGCTTCGCCGCTGTGCGCGGAGTCAGTGCTCCGGGTCGACGCCAGATCGTCTTCGCTCGGGAGATGCCCCCTGGAGAACTCGGGTCCTCTGTGCGTGGATCGACCGGGCCTTGCCGCGCCGAGCCGTGGGACTTGGCGACACCGTTGTTCTTGGGAACGCCCGGCTTGGGAGCGCCGGATTTGGGCGGTTTGACCACACCGCCACCACCCGTGCGCGATCCGGCACGCTTAGACGTATTGGGCACACCGCTGTCCACCCGAGGAAGTGTAGGCGGCGCGAGTCGACAAGGACGGCGCACCCCTGCTCATGATCATCTCAGCTTTCTATGGACCGTCCGTGGCGCGGGCCGTGGCCCGCTGGCCGTCTACCTGGACCACCACCGTGACGGCCCCACCTCCTTCGATGTAGCTCGTCAGCACGGCTCCGTTGCCTGCGGCCAGACGTGCCGCTGCCGGCCGACCGCCGGTGGTCGCGGCCAGGGCAGCCGCGTCGGCTGCAATCTGGGCACGGCCACGGTCGACGAGACGTTGACCGAACTGGCCAACAGCCACGACTGCGAGCGCAGCCATCACTACGACCACCAACAACAGCGGCATCGCCTGGCCACGTTCACCACGTCCTGGATGCATCCAACGACCCCCTCGTGCATGTGCTGAAGGGCGCTGTGGCCGATGCTGGGTCGCGGCGCGGGTCAATCCCGGCCGAACGATCTACTCTTCGTCGTTGGCGATGATCAGTGCGACGGAAGCGACCGATTGGCCATCGTCGACGTTCATGACCTTGACACCCGTGGCGTCGCGGCCCTGCGATGAGATGTCGCGGACACCCATGCGGATGGCGACACCGCCGCTGGACACCGCGACGATCTCGTCGTCGAGACCGACCATGAACGCCGCGACCACTTGGCCCTTCTTGCCGGTGAGGCGGATGCCGATCACACCTTGGCCGCCACGACCCTGCACGTTGAACTTGTCGAGTTGAGTGCGCTTGCCATAACCGGCCGAAGTGATCATGAGGATCGCCGTTTCGTCGCGAGCGACGTCGACAGCGACGACCTCGTCGCCGGCCTTCAACTTCATGCCTCGCACGCCCGACGCGGCACGACCCATTGGCCGCACCTCGTCTTCGCTGAAACGGATCGTCAGGCCCTTGCGGCTGACCATGAAGATGTCGTCGCTGCCCGCCGTCTCGATGACTCGCACCAACTCGTCGCCGTCGCGCAGGTTCAACGCGATGAGACCGTCGCGCCGGCCGTTGTCGTATTCGTGGAACGAGGTCTTCTTGACCACCCCATGTCGAGTGGCGAAGAACAGGTTGCGCTCGCCTGCGAAGTCGCGGGTGTCGATGATCGCCTGGATGTTTTCGCCCGCCTGCAATGGAAGCAGGTTGACGATCGGCATGCCCTTGGCCGTTCGCTCGCGCTCGGGAATGTCCATTGCGCGCAGGCGGTACACCCGGCCGCGGTTGCTGAAGAACAGCAGGAACGCGTGAGCGGTGGTGAAGATGACGTGGTGGACGATGTCGTCGGCCTTCAACTTCGCGCCACTGACGCCGCGGCCGCCGCGGCCCTGCGTCTTGAAGCTGTCGGCCGAGACCGCTTTGACGTACTGCGCCTCGGTCATGACGATGACCAGTTCTTTGTCTTCGACCAGATCGAGGTCGGTCATCTCACCGTCGTCGAGACCGATCTGGCAGAGCCGCGGTGTGGCGAACTCTTCTTTGATCGCCCACATCTCGGACCGGATGACCTCGTTGAGCACGATCGGATCGGCGAGGATCGCTTCGAGCTCGAGGATGCGGGCACGCACTTCGAGGATCTCTTGCTCGATGTCGATACGACTCAACCGCGTGAGCTGGCCGAGACGCATCTCGAGGATGTCTTGTGCCTGCACCTCACTGAACTCGTACGGCGCTGCCATGAGGCCAGCTTTGGCGGCTGCGGGATCATCGCTGGCCCGGATGAGGGCGATGATCTGATCGATGACATCGAGGGCCTTGAGTCGCCCGTCGAGGATGTGCTCGCGCTTGCGCGCTTTGTCGAGGCGGAACTGCGATCGCCGGGTGATGACATCGACTTGGTGGCGAAGATAACCCTGCAACGCCGTGGCCAGATTGAGCGTGCGCGGAACGCCATCGACCAGAGCAACCATGTTGACGCCGAAGCTGGTCTGGAGCTGGGTCAACTTGTAGAGGTTGTTGAGCACGACGTTGGCGTTGGCGTCGCGCTTCAGCGTGACGACCAGGCTGGTCTTGCCGCCGGCCGAACCGTCGTTGACGTCGGCGATGCCGTCGAGATCACCGCCGTCGACAAGTTCTTGAATGCGACCGGCGATCGCTGAACAACTGGTCTGGTATGGCAACTCGGTGACCACGATCTGCATCTGGCCACGCTTGCCCTCTTCGATTGCCGCCTTGGCGCGCATCTTGATGCTGCCTCTGCCCGTGCGGTAGGCATCCATGATGCCGGCACGACCGAGGATGCTGCCGCCCGTGGGGAAGTCGGGGCCCTTGACGAACTGCATGAGGTCGTCGGACGTGGCCTCTGGATGGGCAAGGAGATGCAACGCAGCGTCGATCACTTCGCCCAGGTTGTGGGGCGGGATGTTGGTGGCCATGCCGACGGCGATGCCCTGGCTGCCGTTGACCAACAAGTTGGGGAATCGTGACGGCAGGACCTTCGGCTCCTCGCGGCTGCCGTCGTAGGTTGGCTGCATGTCGACGGTCTCTTCGTCGATGTCCGCCAACAACTGCATCGCCAGCGGATGCAGTCTGCACTCGGTATATCGCGCAGCTGCCGGTCCAAAATCCGGGCTCCCATAATTGCCATGGAAGTCGATCAGTGTGTGACGCAACGAGAACGGTTGGGCCATCCGCACCAAGGCGTCGTAGATCGCGCTGTCGCCATGTGGGTGGTACCTGGCCATGGTGTCGCCGGTGACGCGGGCCGATTTCACGAAGGGTCGGTCAGGCCGGAACCCCTGTTCTTCCATGTCCCAGATGATGCGACGGTGCACGGGCTTGAGGCCATCGCGAACATCGGGCAGCGCGCGCGACATGATGACCGACATGGCGTAGTCGAGGAAGCTGCGCTCCATCTCGTCTTGCAGTGCGACCGGTTGAACCGACAGCGACGGGTCGTCGTTGACATCGCCGGCGTCGTCGCCTGAGTTGGGGGGAATCGGGGTGTCACTCATCAGAAGTCCAGGTTTCGTACGTCACGAGCATTGGTCACGATGAAGTTCTTGCGGGATTCGACGTCGTCACCCATCAACACGCTCATCATCTCGTCGGCAAGAGCGGCCTCTTCGACCTCGACCTGCAACAGGGTTCGAGTCGCTGCGTCCATGGTGGTTGGCTTGAGCTCCTGCCAGTCCATCTCACCAAGGCCCTTCAACCGCTGGAACTCTTTCTTGTGGTTGGGGTGTGCTTCGAGCCACACGGCCTTCGCCTGATCGTCTTTCAGGTAGATCTTCTCTTTGCCGACGACCGTCGAGAACAGCGGCGGCTGGGCGATGTAGACGTAACCGGCCTCGACCAGCGGTCGCATCTGCCGGTAGAAGAACGTGAGCAGCAGGGTGCGGATGTGGCTGCCGTCGACGTCGGCATCGGCCAACAGGATCACCTTGTGGTAGCGGGCCTTGGCGGAGTCGAACTCTTCGCCGACGCCACCGCCGATCGCGGTGATGAGGCTCTGAATCTCATTGTTCTTCAACATCTTGTCGAGACGAGAACGCTCGACGTTGAGGATCTTGCCGCGGATGGGCAGCAGCGCCTGCGTGCGCGGATCGCGCGCGTTGAGCGCAGAGCCACCGGCGGAGTCGCCCTCGACGATGAACAGCTCGCTCTCGTCAGGGTTGCCGCTGCTGCAGTCCTTCAACTTGTCGGGCATGCCTGCACCCGTGAGCGCTGTCTTGCGTCGGATTGCGTTGCGGGCGTTCTTGGCAGCGACTCGAGCCTGCGCGGCCGCCTGCGCCTTCTTGACCAGCCGATTGGCCTCGGGCGGGTTCTCCTCGAGCCATTCGGCCAGGCGTTCATTGGTCGCCTTCTGCACGAACGAGCGCATGGGGACGTTGCCCAGCTTGGCCTTGGTCTGCCCCTCGAACTGCGGGTCGCGCAACTTCACGGACACGATGGCGGTGATGCCTTCGCGAATGTCTTCGCCGAGCAGGTTTTCTTCCTTCTCCTTGAGGAGGTTCTTCGATCGTGCGTACTTGTTGACCACGCTCGTCAGAGCAGTCTTGAAGCCCTCGACGTGCATGCCGCCCTCGATGGTCGAGATGCCGTTGGCGTATCCGTGGATGCCCTCGTAGTAACCCGTGTTCCATTGAATGGCGATGTCGAGTGTTTGGCTGTCGCGCTCGTCTTCGTCTTCGTAATGGGCAACCTTGGAGAAGAGGGCCTCTTTCGACGCGTTGAGATGCTTGACGAAGTCGACGATGCCGCCCTTGTACTGGAACGTCTGCTCGAACTCGCGCTCGGGTCGCTCGTCGCGAAAGATGATCTCCAGGCCCTTGTTCAAGAAGGCCATCGTCTGCAATCGCTCGAGCACGGTGCGGGCAACGAACTCGGTGCCCTCGGCCATGAACACGGTTGGGTCCGGCCAGAACGACACCGACGTACCGGTCTTGCGAGAGAGCGGGCCGCGTGCAGGCGTGTCGCCCACGACGGCGAGCTTGCCCTGCGGCTTGCCACCTTTGGCGTACTCCTGTTGGTAGCGGGTGCCACCCTTGTCGATCTCGATGAACAGCCGCTCGCTGAGCGCGTTGACCACGCTGACGCCAACGCCGTGGAGACCGCCGGACACTTTGTACCCGTTACCGCCGAACTTGCCGCCGGCGTGCAACACGGTGAGCACGACCTCGACCGCGCTCTTGCCCTTGTGCGGGCCCGAGGGATACGGGTCGACCGGAACGCCACGTCCGTTGTCGTCGACGCGGACGCCGCCGTCGGCCATCAACGTGACAGCGATGCGCGTGCAGAAACCCGCCATCGCCTCGTCGACTGCGTTGTCGACGACCTCCCAAATCAGATGGTGGAGACCCGCCAGGCCGGTGGACCCGATGTACATTCCCGGCCGTTTTCTGACCGGGTCGAGACCTTCCAAAACCTGGATGTCTTTCGCTGCGTAATCAGCTGTTGGTTTGTTGGTGTCGAACGACACGCGCACCTCAATCTATCGGCAAGAAAAGCATGCTTGACCTGCGGTTCTATTGGCGACCAACGAGCTGGCTTCCTGCGCCTCAGCTGCTGTCGCGATCGTTCACCATGCTATCGGAAGGGTGTCACACAAAGGCGGCAATCGCGCCACGTTTCGCGCTCCCCGCGACGCGGACTCCGCGGTCGCTCATCGACTCTTCACTCGCACGTCAACCGTCTCGATCGTGGCACCCGCGACTTCGAGCAAACGGTGCTTCAACGTTGCCTCCAAGAAGCGCAACTGTGTGGCCCACGCCGGGTCGTCGACCTCTACAACCAGCTTCGTCCCGTCGAGCTTGATCGGCTTGACGTGCGCAGCGATGGCATCTCCAACCGCCTCCACCCAGCGTCCGAACACGCCCCCCATCTGCATGGCCGTCTGACCAGATGTCTGGTCAGCGGACCCTGCGGTGGCCGATTCGTTTCGTAGCGACCGAATGACCGAGTTGAGACTCTCGCCAATAGGTAGCGGCTCGCGAGTCATGACGTCACCATGCCAGCATCGATGCGCACAATCGCGTCAGGGTGCGCCGCTTCGGGAAGTACCCCTGCTGTCGTCAGCACGACTTGACCGACAGGAAGGTGGCGAAGCAGAGCCTCGCATCGCCCAGGGTCCAATTCGCTGAGCACATCGTCGAGGACTAGCACCGGTGCGCTGCCGGCCTTGTCGGTAACCAATCGATGGGCTCCCAATCGCAGCGCCAATGCCAACGTGCGCTGCTCACCCTGCGACGCGTGCGTGCGAGCCGGCATTCCGTTGATGAACAACTCGAGATCGTCTCGGTGGGGACCAACGCTCGACGCGCCTCGTCGCACATCGTCGAGGCGTGCTTCGGCCAACGCCCCTGCCAACCCGCGCTGCCGCCAAGGCGGCTCGTAGCGCAGCTCGATGCTGGTCGAGCGATCGGCCAGCTGCTCGTATGCCTCTTGGACGAGCGGACTGAGGCGGGCGACCAGCACGGCTCTGGCGTGCCCGAACTGACCGCCGACATCAGCCATCTTCGAGTCCCAGACGTCGAGCGTCATGGCTGCCTCGTCGTCGAGCCGGCCGCCGACCTGTTTGAGCAACGTGTTGCGTTGCTTGACGACGCGATCGAGCTCCAACCGCAGCGCGTCGTACTTCAACGCCAACGCAACCAGCACGTCGTCGAGGAACCGACGGCGGCCGGCCGGGCCCTCCTTCACGATTGCCAGATCGTCGGGTGAGAACACCGTGACTCTCATGACCCCGAGGAGATCGCGCGATCGCCCAAGCTTCTGCCGGTTGACCAGCACACGGTTGCGGCCGTTCCGGGCAAGTTCCAGCTCGACGAGCATCTCGCGCCCGTCGTCGTGTACAACCGTCGAGCGGACCACCGCTGAATCGGCGCCGACACGGATCAGTGCATCGAGGGGAGCACCACGGAAGCTGTCGAGGGTGGCCAAGTACGCCATGGCCTCGGCCAGGTTCGTCTTGCCCTGCCCATTGAGACCCACGACCGCTGTCGTGCCCGGATGAAAGTCGAAAGAAGCATTCGCATAGTTTCGAAAATCCACAAGCTCCAACCGCGAAACGATCACTGGTAGCAGCCAGTCCGGGCGCCACGGCTAATGCAACCTTTGGAGAATGAGGACCCCGACGAGTCCGCCGTCATCACGGCACGCGTACGGGCATCAACAGGTACAGGTAGTCGTCGGTGCCGACACCGCGAACCACGGCAGGCTTCAACGAGTCGAGCGTCGACAGTGTGATCGAATCGGCCGAGCATGCTTCAACGCCGGAGGCGAAGTACTCGGGGTTGAAGGCAACTGTCAGCTCGGTACCTTCGAAGGTGGCATCGAGCTCTTCCGACGCGTTGCCGACGTCTTGTGTGATGGCCGTCAGACGAAGCGTGTCGCCGCCCATCGCCAGGCGCACCGGCGTGGCGTCGCGTGCGAGGATCTTGACGCGACGAATCGCCTCGAGCAGCGGCTCGCGTTCGACCGTGAGAGTGTTGGGGTGACTGGCCGGGATCAGTTGGCGGTAGTTCGGGAACTCGCCTTCGATCAGACGAGTCGACAATCGAGTGCCGCCCACTTCGAACGTCGCGTCACGATCACCCAAGCGCATCGTCAGTTCTTCTCCGCCGCCGACCAGACGTTGCAACTCGTTAAGAGCGCGCCCGGGAACGAGCACCTTCTGGTCGGCACCGAGGACGGGATGATCAGCGAGATCGCGAACCGCGAGGCGATATGAATCGGTCGCCACCATTCGCAACCCGCCGTTCTCGGCGGTGAGCAGAACACCAGTGAGGATCGGCCTGGCCTCGTCGGTGCTGGCGGCACGCACGACCTGACGCAACGCTTCACCGAACGCTGCAGCCGGCAACGTGACCGATGAAGTGGTCGGAGTGGCGAGCTTCGGATAGTCGTCGAATGACAAAGGCCGCACACTGAACTGCGACCGGCCGCCGCTGATGTTGACTTCATCGCCTTCGACGATGACTTCGACTTTGCCGGCGCCCATCGAACGAACGATGTCGGCGGCAAGCCGGGCCGGTAGCACGACTCCTCCGTCACCATCGCCACCGACGGCAAGCGTCAATTGGATCGTCAGATCAAGGTCCGTACCGGTGATGCTCAACTGATCACCGGCGAGTTCGAGGCGTAACCCCGACAACACCGGGAGTGCCCCGGTACGGCCGGTTGCGGCGCGTCCTGCAGTAGAGAGCGCTTCGGCGAGTGATTCTCGTTCGCAACGGAACTTCACAGGGAGGCCTTTCTCACAATGAGGTGATGTATAAAGGTAATAACCGTAATAAGGGCTGTGGACTGTGCATAAGTGGTTGATCGGCCAGCGTAGGGGTCAGAACCGCTTCCCCATGCGTATCCCCCGCCGTGCACACCCTGGAAATGACACATTTGTGGTTCGGTGGACAGAGGTGGTGTTGTCCCCGCTTTGTCGACCGTCGTCCACATGACGCGCACAGCTACGCCTTCTTCAGCCGCTGGACAAGATCCGTGACCTGGTCATAGATCTGCTTGCGCTCTTTCATCAGCCTTTGGATCTTGTCGACGGCGTGAATGACGGTGGTGTGGTCGCGACCGCCGAACAGTCGCGCGATGGCGGGGTAGCTGAGATCGGTGAGCTCACGGAAGACGTACATCGCCATCTGCCGTGCAGTGACAAGCGGGCGTTGGCGGCTCTTGCCGCGCAGCGCCTCGACGCTGTGTCCGAGGATGACAGCCATCTCGCTGAGCAACTCGTCGTCTGTTCGGGGCTTGACGTAGGTGTCGCTCATGAGATCGCTGAGCAGTTGCTCGGCGAGATGCGTGCTGATCGGAACGTGATTGAGGCTGGCGTACGCGGTGACTCGGATCAGCGCACCCTCGAGCTCACGGATGTTGGTGGTGATTCTCGAAGCGATGAGCTCGAGCGTTTCTGACGGCACGGGGCTGTGATCGCGCTCGGCCTTGTTGCGCAGAATCGCAAGCCGGGTCTCGAGGTCGGGTGGTTGGATGTCGGTGATCAGGCCCCACTTGAACCTGCCGCAGCCGTTCCTCGAGCGTTGGGATGGCATCGGGCATGCGATCGCTGGAGATCACGATCTGCTTGTTGGCTCCGTGGAGCGAGTTGAAGGTGTGGAAGAACTCTTCTTGGAGACCTTCCTTGCCTTCCATGAATTGGATGTCGTCGATCAGCAGCACGTCGATGTCGCGGTAACGGCGCTTGAAGTTGGCGATGGTGTTGGTACGGATCCCGTCGACGTATTCGTTGAGGAAGGTTTCGGTGCTGACGTAGCGGACGATGTCGTGTTGGTAATGACTGTGCACGTAGTGGCCGATGGCATGTAACAGGTGGGTCTTGCCGAGGCCGGCGGAGCCGTAGATGAACAACGGGTTGTAGGACCGGCCCGGCGTCTCTGCCACTCGTAACGCAGCGGCGAGCGCGAATTGGTTGGACGCTCCCTTGACGAAGGCTTCGAACGTGTAGCGCGGGTTCATTCCGCCGACAGAAGCCGGGATGGCCGACCCACTTCGACCACTGGTGTTGATCTGCTCGGTGGCAGGATCCGGGACCTGTTCGACGAACTCCTGCACCGCGGCGTCGGCGACTTGCACTTCGACGACGAACTGCCGGTTGGCCGCACCGATTTCTTCCAACGCATCACGAACGAGCGGCAAGTACCGCGACAGAATGCGGTCGCGCGTGTGCCCGTTGGGCGCGCCGACACGCAACATCGACGGATCACTGTCGAGAGCGGTCACATCCTGAAAGGTCGAGAACCAAACCGCTTCGGAGACCTGGGCTCGCAGCAGTTGGGCCACCGCTGTCCACAACTGATCATGGTCGCTCACCTGCACCTCCATTCATCACTTCGATCGTTGTCCACACAATTGTCCACATCATGTGGACAATTCAAATCTGCGGAGGAAGGGGACGCTAGCAGGCTCCGCAGCACTGCATTCACGCCCGGGCGGGTCGTACAAGACGGCGCTGGGGCGTGATAAGCAGCGGCTTTTGGTTGCTATGCGGCCGTAGACCGCCCTAGCCTTGTCGATTGGCCGGGTTAGCCGAGAAGTTGCGGCGTTCCTTTCCATATTCTCACTTGCCATCGAAAGCGCTGCTCACCCCGTGTGCGTGGCCGAGGAGGGTTGCGTGAAGCGCACCTACCAACCGAACAATCGTCGCCGCGCCAAGAAGCACGGCTTCCGCCACCGGATGAGCACCCGCGCCGGGCGAGCCGTGCTGAGGGCACGTCGCGCCAAGGGCCGGCACAGCCTGTCGGCTTGATCTGGCGCATCCGGGAACGTAGCGCGTTCACGCGCTTGGCCCTCGAGGGCAAGCGAACCCGGGCCGGAGTTCTGTGGTGCACCTTCATTCACGATCCAGCTGCAACGCCACCGAGGGTGGCCTATGCACTCGGTCGCGCCGTCGGACCGGCCGTCGTGCGCAATCGCTTGCGTCGACAGCTCCAGGCTCTGTTGGCCGGCTCGTCCCTGCCGCCGGGCCTGTATCTGTTCGGCGCCCAGCCCATCGCAGCACAACGGTCGCAAAGCGAACTGGCGTTCGACCTAGCACGCCTCGTGGCCTCCGTGGAGGCCTGATTGCCCTGGTCAAGGCCTATCAACGGGCATTCGAGGGGCGACCCTCACCATGTCGATTCACGCCGTCGTGTTCGTCGTATGCGCTCGAGGCGCTCACTACCCATGGAACGCGCCGTGGCTTGTGGCTGACACTGCACCGTTTCGTCCGATGCCGACCGTTCGGCCCATCCGGGTACGACCCCGTGCCCGAAGGAAAGAGATAACCCTATGATCGCCATCGGCCTTTTCGAACCACCCGCCGCGCTGCTGGCCTGGTTCTACAGCTTCACACACAACTACGTCATCGCCATCTCGATGATCGCTCTGGTGGTCATGGTCATCACGGCGCCCCTGGTGTTGAAGAGCACCAAGGGGATGCTCGAGATGCAGAAGTTGCAACCGGAGATGCGCAAGTTGCAACAGGAGCATCGCGGCGACCGCCAGAAGTTGAACGAAGAGATGATGAAGCTCTACCAGCAGCACAAGGTCAACCCGATGGCCTCCTGCTTCCCGTTGCTGCTGCAGATGCCCGTCTTCATCATCATGTACCAGGTGCTGCGCGGCCTGAGCCACGGCGGCGAGGTGACCGGGTTCAGCCCGCAGTACGTGTCGACGAGTTCGCGGCTGTACAAGGACCTGCTCGGCGACCACGAGATGCTGTCGTTTGGATTGGACCTTGCAAAGCGGCCTTCTGAGGTCATCGCCGAATCGTTCGGGAAGGGCTTGCCCTACGCGATGATCGTGGTCGCTCTGGGAGTCCTGTACTACGTCCAGCAGAAGATGGTTGCAGCGCGGGCCCAAGTGGCGCCCAACATGTCCGAAGCGCAGGCCAAGCTGATGCAGTACCTGCCCGTCGTGTTCGCAGTCTTCCTGGTCTTCTATCTCACGGGTCTGGTCATCTACTACATGGCCCAGGCGATCTTCCGAATCGGCTTGCAGTACTACATCACCCATCGCTTCTACAAAGGTGAGCACTCCCTCGGCCGCCAGGCCCAGGCTGCCGGAGAGCGCGCCCGCGAGATCGCCAAGAAAGACGGCGGCGGGGGCGGGCTGTTTGCCCAGGCCAAGCGGCAGATGGGCGAAGCCAAGCAGCAGCCGGCCAGGACTACAGGGACCAAAGAAGTCGGGTCCAAACCGCCGACCGTCAGCAAACGCGTCACTCCCCCGAAGAATCGTCCGACGGCGTCGGGTCGAAGCATCCGTCCGGCCTCGACAGGCAAGACGGTCCGCCCCAACGACGCACGTCCCAAGAAGAAGTAAGGACCACCATGGAATGGGTCGAATTCACAGCTCGCACACTCGAAGAGGCCAAGGACCTTGCCCTTGATCGGTTGGGTGTCGCAGCAGACGACGCCGAGTTCGAAGTGCTCGCCGAGCCCAAGCCCGGTCTGTTCGGACGCTTGCGTGGCGAGGCCCGTGTCCGGGCCCGCGTCCGACCTGCACAGGCTCGTCAGAAGGTCGAGCGACGCGAGCGGCGGCCACGCAAGTCCGAAGGTGGCGAGTCCGCTCCGCGGGTGGCCAAGCCCAAGTCGCCTGGCGTTCCGAAGAGTCCAGCCAAGCCTCGCCAGTCGACAGCGGTCAAAGAGCCGGCCTCCGAGGAAGTCACCGAGAAGCCAGCACCAAAATTGACCAGGGAGCAACAGGACGTGAACGCACGACAGGTGGGCGATGAGGCCCGTAAGTTCATCGACGAGCTCGTCGCCGCGTTCGCCTTCACCGGAACAACGGAACTGATCGAGGATGGCGACGATCTCGAGGTGCGGGTGCACGGCGAGAACCTGGGCCTGTTGGTCGGCCCACGTGGAACCACCTTGCAAGCGGTGCAGGATCTTGCCAGGGTCGCATCCCAACGACGTCTCGGAGATCACGACACGCGATTGCGGGTCGACATCGGCGGCTACCGACAGAGGCGCAAGGAAGCCCTCGATCGCTTTGCGCTGCAAATGGCCGACGAGGTCAAGCAGTCGGGCGTCGCCCGTGTGCTCGAGCCGATGTCGTCGGCTGACCGAAAGATCGTCCACGACGCGTTGAGCGAGATCGAAGGAATCAGCACCCGCTCCGAAGGTGATGACCCCTACCGGCGTGTGGTCATCACGCCGGACAATGCCTGAAGACGAAAAACTTCTTGCGGCCTTGTCCGTCATCCAAGCTCGCGGCGCCATCGGCGAACGATCGCTCGCGGATGCGGTTGCCCACTCCGATCGCTTTGTCGACCTGATCCCGGACGGCCGGCTGTCGGTCGCTGACCTCGGCTCAGGCGGCGGCTTGCCGGCTCTTGTGATCGCCGTTCGACGTGCCGACGTGACGCTGACGATGATCGAGCGACGAGCGACCCGCGCCGACCTGCTGCGCCGAGCAATCACGTCGCTTGACTTGGGCAAGCGGGTCACGGTCCTGAACGTCGATGCGGAGGTCGTGTGCGAGCGTGCCGGGGAATCGTTCGACGTCGTCACGGCGCGGAGCTTTTCCGACCCCGCAACAACTGCGCGCTTCGTTGATCGTCTGCTCAACGACGACGGGATCGGGCTG
This sequence comes from Ilumatobacteraceae bacterium, assembly GCA_031370825.1. Classification (GTDB taxonomy): domain Bacteria; phylum Actinomycetota; class Acidimicrobiia; order Acidimicrobiales; family Ilumatobacteraceae; genus JAENVT01. The sequence goes on along the minus strand of JANMRB010000123.1, from coordinate 19,522 downwards.
ATCAGCGAGCCACCGGAGGACCGGACTGCGGAGTGGGAAGCCACTCTTTCTGGCGTGGGTCAGCTGGTCAATGATGGGGTTCACCAGGGGATTCGCCGGCTCAGGCGTCCGTGAAGGTCGACGAGACGTTTCACGTGAAACAGTTTTGACGCTCAATCCGAGCCCCTACTGTTCCACGTGAAACATTGGGCGAGGCTCGGTATCCCCCGGTCAAACGGCATCCTTCGCTACGATGTGCCCCGCTACCATGCACCGCCCGTCGGCTCGCCGAGACCCGCGTGAACAGGAGTTCTTCCTCGATGACCGCAACCGAACCCGCTACTGAACCCGCTACTTCGATGACTGCAACTGAACCCGCTCAGGGCCGTCCCCTTCCGAGAGTGATTGCTGTCGCTAACCAAAAGGGCGGCGTTGGCAAGACCACGACGGCGATCAACCTTGGTGCATGCCTTGCGGAGATCGGCTTCCGCACGCTGATCATCGACCTCGACCCGCAAGGCAATGCGTCCACCGGCCTCGGTATTGAAAACCGGGGAATCGAGACGTCGATGTACCACGTGATCATGCACGAGGTGCCGCTTGAAAATTGCATCGAGCCGTCGTCGGTGAAGAACCTTTTCGTCGCACCGGCCAGCCTCGATCTCGCCGGGGCGGAGATCGAACTGGTGCCGGCGTTCAGCCGAGAGAATCGGCTTCGCAAGGCAATACGTGCGGTCGTCGACGACTATGACTTTGTGTTGATCGACTGCCCTCCCTCGCTCGGGTTGTTGACCGTCAACGGGTTGAATGCAGCGGACGAAGTCTTGGTGCCGATCCAGTGTGAGTACTACGCGCTCGAGGGCCTTGGTCAGTTGCTGCGCAACGTCGATCTGGTGAAGCGCAATCTCAATCCGACCTTGGAGGTCACGACCATCGTCTGCGTCATGTACGACGCACGCACCAAGCTTGCCGATCAGGTCGTGAAGGAAGTACGCGAGCACTTCGGCGACAAGGTTTGTCGCACTGTCGTACCGCGCACCGTCCGGCTGTCGGAGGCCCCGTCATTCGGCCAGCCCATCATCACGTTCGACTCAACGTCTCGCGGCGCCTCGGCGTATCGCAGTGTGGCAAAGGAGGTCAGTCATGGCTCGACTCGGCGGTCTCGGTAAAGGACTCGGCGCTCTGATCCCATCAGAGGCCGAGAGCATCGCAGGCGATTCCCCACGTCTGGTCGATCTACCGATCGACAGCGTCATCCCCAACCAGCACCAGCCGCGGGTGCACTTCGACGAGGAATCGCTCGCCGAGCTCGCTGCCTCCATCCGCGAGATCGGCGTGTTGCAGCCGATTCTCGTCAGGCCCATCGGGGACAGTGCTTACGAATTGGTGGCGGGCGAGCGCCGTTGGCGCGCCGCGCGCCGCGCCGGTCTTGCTGTTATTCCGTCGATCGTTCGAAACACCGATGACCTCGGCCTCGTCGAGCGAGCACTGGTGGAGAACCTCCATCGCCAGGATCTCACTCCGCTGGAAGAAGCGGCGGCCTATCAGCAACTCGTCGAGGACTTCGACCTGACCCACGAGCAGGTCGCCAGCAGGGTCGGCAAAAGTCGCTCAGCGGTCACCAACACGCTCCGATTGATGTCGTTGCCGCCTGGCGTCCAGCATCTGTTGGCCGATGGTCGGCTCAGTGCCGGCCACGCTCGAGCCCTGCTCGGCACGCCGGATCGTACGTTGCAGGAGCAGCTTGCCCGCCAGGCGGCGGCCGAGCACTGGTCGGTCCGAATGCTCGAAGAGGTGGTGCGCGAACGCGGTGAGCCCACGTCGACTGTTACTCGGCTGCCGGTTCGGGTGCCCGACGGCGCCGGATTGACGCCGGCGACGAGGCTGCGCGCTCCGGGACTGCTCGAGCTCGAGGAGCTTCTCGCCGAGCATCTGCAGACTCGGGTCAGCGTCACGATGGGTGCCAAACGCGGTCGAGTCGTCATCGACTTTGCTGACCTCGAGGACCTCGAGCGGATCTATCACGCCATGACGAATCCCCCTGACTCGATTGCCTGATCGATACCACTCTGCGTCTACACTCCGCTACTTTACGCTGCAATCGTCATAGAAGTGTCAAGTTGAGGGTTGCACACACCTAGTGGACAACCCTGTGGATAAAAGCTCAGGTAGAGCGTGAGACCCAGTGCTCGACGGCCTCGATCACCGCGCCGGCAATAGCTGGACCAGCATCGATAGCCATTCGAACCGGTCCTAACACGCATTGGACCGCTGGCATTCGGGTCTCGCGCAGCATCGGAAGACGCATTCCACACACTTCAGGCTCAAGCTCATCGATATGTGCAAACTCACCGGCGATCAGCTCCGCCAACGAGCGGCCACCCGCGGATTCGAAGGTCGGCACTCGGTAGAACTGCACGGTTGCCGCCCGTTCCGTGTGACTTTCGAAGCCGAGGTACACGTCGGCGGCGAAGTGATTGGCCGCCGTGGCCTGAACGACAGCGTCGGGCTCGTCGAGCGACATGACGGTCGCTCCTCGAATTCGTAGCTCTCGAGACAACGTCCTGGTCAGCGCACTGAGGCCTCCGTATTGGCCGACCACGATGCGGCATTGCGCCACCGATCCGAGACCGGCACGCAGCCGCTCGCGCTCGCGCACTGCGGCAATTCCCGGACCGGCACCACTTTGGGAGGTCATGACTGTCAGCGTGCGGACCGTGTCCTTGCCGCACACACCGTCGGGCGTGGTCCCGCAGTTCGATTGAAATTCCTCGAGCGCCCTCGCTGTGCTGGGGCCGAGAATTCCGTCCACGCGCCCACAGTCGAAGCCAAGACGTCCAAGCCGGGACTGCAACTCGGCAACGTCGTCTCCGCGAAGGTTCGGCGAGGTCAGATACAGGAGGCGGTCACCCAGCTTCCAGCTGGCCTCGACGAGTGCGGTCCATGTCTGTTCGTCGCAGCGTCCGTCGCACCGCAGCCCGCGCCCGAGTTGAAAGGCGCGAACAGCGTCTTCAGTGGCAGGACAAAAAGCCGCCGCCTGGGCGCCGGCGGCGGGTGGGAACCCGGCGGCACCGAGGCGGCGCTGCAGATCGCGTATTGCCTCGCCGCGCTGACCGGGTGTCAGCGGGAAGTAGGCAGAAATTCGTTGAGCTCCTGCAACAGTTGACCCTTGCCCTTTGCGCCGACCAGGCGCTTGCGCACTTCACCACCGTCGAAGATCAGCAACGTCGGGATGCTCATGACGTTGAAACGCATTGCGATCTCGGGATTCTCGTCCACGTTGAGCTTGGCGATGGTCACGTGTTCACCCTGCTCATCGGCAATTTCTCCGAGGATAGGGGCAATCATCTTGCACGGACCGCACCACTCGGCCCAGAAGTCGACGATGACGGGCCTATCGGCGCCGGTCACAGCTTCGTCGAACGTAGAAGTGGTGAGAGTGACGATGCCAGCGGTCATGGCGGGGGTCCTTTCGATTGAGATCGTGATGCTATCGGGACTCAACGACACCATCGCGACGAGCATTCCCAGCGGCGTGGTGACGCTCGGCACGACCACCTGACGATATCGAGTCAGCCGACGGACTCCAGCCAACGCTCGCAATCGATGGCTGCCATGCATCCAGATCCGGCGGCTGTGATGGCTTGGCGGTACGTGTAGTCCTGCACATCTCCGCAGGCGAAGACGCCTGGAACGTTGGTGTACGACGTGCCCGGCTTGGTGATGAGGTAGCCGCTGTCCTCCATGTCGAGCACGCCCTTGAACAGGTCGGTGTTGGGTCGGTGCCCGATCGCGACGAACAGGCCGGTGACCGGCAAGGTGCTGACTTTGTCGCTCCGCACATCGCGCACGACAACACCCTCGAGCTTGGTGTCGCCGACCAGGTCCTGCACGACGTTGTTCCACAGGATCTCGATCTTGGGATTGTTGAACGCCCGCTCCTGCATGATCTTCGAGGCCCGAAGCGTGTCGCGACGGTGAATGAGGATGACCTTGGACGCGAACTTCGTGAGGAAGATGGCCTCCTCAACGGCGCTGTCTCCACCGCCGGCCACCGCGATCTCTTGACCGCGGAAGAAGAAGCCATCGCACGTCGCGCAGGTCGAGAGGCCGTATCCCAACAACCTCGACTCGGACTCGAGGCCCAGCATCAGGCTCTGCGCGCCGGTCGAGACGATCACAGCGTCGGCTGTGAGATGTCGGTCGCGAACACTGACCCTGAAGGGACGCTCGCTGAAGTCGACGGCAGTGACCTTCTCAGTCAGGAACTCGGCACCGAAACGCGCCGCCTGGGCGCGGAACATGACCATCAACTCAGGACCCATGACACCGTCGGGGAATCCGGGATAGTTCTCGACGTCGGTTGTGAGCATCAACTGGCCGCCGGGCTGATCGGACGTGCTGGATGGCTCGCCTTCGATCACGAGCGGATGGAGGTTGGCGCGGGCGGCGTAGATCGCGGCTGTGAGACCCGCCGGGCCGGACCCGATGATGATGACGTGATGGTGGCTCATGCCTCTTCGTTTTCGTACCGCTTGCGCATCATCAGCGATCCACCAATGACGAGGAGGCCGCCCATGATCATGTACGACACCCACACCGACGAGTCGTGATCGGTACCGATGGCTACGAGTCGCTCGACAAACTTCGTACCGAGGATCACCAGCAACGTGACGGTGACCGGCGCAGCGATGAGTATGACGATGCCGAAGACGACGGCGCGTACGGCGGTGACGGCGCGATCAGTGACGGTTGTGCGCACCTTGCCGACGTAACGATCGATGGTGTTGGCGAGGTCAGCGGCCCAATTGGGATCTGTCAGCGGGTTACCGGGCATGCCTTCAGCCTACTGCCATGGGGTGCTGTGCCGTAAGGGTGAACCGGCTACGGCGCGACCTCGCCAAGTACATGGCAATCGATCGCATCGACCGCTTGCAACACGCCTGTGGACTGCTTGCGAACGGCGACCGCCGCCCTGCCCTGGTACACGATCGGGCCGAGGACTGTCTGATCGGACGTGAGGCACGAGGAGCGGGAAGGCGTGGCCGGCGCCGGCGCCGTGGGCGCTTGCGTGGCCTGAAGCTCCGCCGCGTACTGCTTCAGTGCGTCTCGGCTGTCGATCTCCGGGCCCGCGGACGACGCGCTCTCGAACGGCGCGGCACCAGAGGCGGCCGCGGTACCGGAAGCATCAGTTGGTGCGGCCGTCTCGGCGGCGATCTTCAGCTGAGGCTCCGTTGCCGAGTCCGCAGCGGCGCCGGCTGAGACGGATGTGTTGGCAGACGCGGAGCTCGACTTGGCATCGTTTCCGCGAGATGCGTTGAGCGCGGCGACTGCGACGACACCGATCACCAGCGCGGCGGCAACACCGGTGACCACGCGGTAAGCGCGCATCCTGCGTGACTGCAACGACGTGATCGTGGCCGATGCTGGGAGCACCGCAGACGCGGCAGCAACCGAAGGAAGTTGCCTCGCGTCGAACTCCGCGAGAGCGGCTGTGATGGCAGCGGTTCGAGTGCCGGCATCGACGGCTAGGGGCTCACCCAGCATCGCGCGGACTCTGAAGAAAGAATCGACCATGGACATGACGTCGGGATCGGTATCGACTGCGGCGCGCTCGAGTGGGTCGAGCTCGTCGTCGAGGTAGGCGCTGGCCAGCTCGGCGTTGACCGGGAGTTCTTCGTCGTTCATGGTGCTCTACTTGGACGTTCTGGATCGGTCGATTGGTTCCCGTCGTCCGCAGTCAGAGCCTTGGCCAGCGCCGCACGGCCGCGGGCGATCCTGCTCTTCACCGTGCCGGCCGGGATCTCGAGCACGGCAGCGATCTCGGCGTAGTCGAGATCAGCGACATCGCGGAGCACCACCGGAAGCCGATAGTCGTCGCTGAGCGAACGCAGTGCTACGTCCAGGGCCATGTGGTCACCGATCGCATCGACGCGGCGATCGCTGTCGGGGTCGGCCACCTCGGTGTGCGGGTGCTCGCGGTCATCGTTGCTGGTCGGCATCGGACGACGCTTCCGTCGCCGAAGCTCGTCGAGGCTGGCGTTGGTGGCGATGCGATATGCCCAGGTGCCGAAGGACGAACGTCCGTCGAAGCGATCCAGGTTGCGCACGATTGCGATCATCGCGTCCTGTGCCGCGTCGGCGGCATCGGCCTCGTGGCCGGTAATCCGTCGACACACCGCGTGGACGCGGTCGTAGTGGCGACGGAGCAGCTGGTCGAGCGCCCCACGGTCTCCCCCCTGGGCTGCAGTCACCAGCTCGTGGTCGGCGAGCTGTGTTGCGATGGCGGCGAGACTACTGCCGCGTGCGTGCTCAACTCGCGGCAAAGTCCATTTCCGAGATGTCGCCGCGGTAGGGGTTCTTGGTGCACTCAGCCGTCTTGGCCAGCTGCTTGAAGAGCACAAGGACGTATCGGGTCGGTTTGTTGATCGAGACCGTGACGGTCTCGGGATCAGCACCCACCGCCCGCTTCAACGGTGAACCCCAATCGGCGATCTTCGCAGGGATCCCCCCGTCCACCGCGGTGAGTATCTGTATCTGGTACGGAGCGCTGGCGATCGAGACAGAGAACGTGCCAATTGCTCCGGCTCCCAGGTCGGCAACGATCCCAACCCCCGTCTTGCCGCCCATCGTCCTCGATCCGTAGCAGAGCGTCGACCAAACGGTCGCCGGATTGCCATCGGTGGCCAATGCCGCGAGTGCATCGTTTTCCTGGCCGTCGTCGCCATCCGGATCGTATGTCGTGACCTTCACGATCTTGGACGAAGGCGCGGTGGGGGAGGTGGTCGTGGTGACGGGAACCACGGTCGGCGGGGCGGCGAAGCCACTGCTGGGCGTATCGTCGCGAAGCGTGGTCCACAGCAGGCCACCGAGGATGAGCGCTGCTGCTAGCAGTGCACCCACCAGGATCAGCGAAGGGCCACGTCGCTGCTCGAACGTGCGGTTCGGTTGGAGGCGTGGACTGGTGGTGCTGGTCGGCGTTCGGTCGTCGCTGCGATGCGCGGGGCCAGCCGGGCGGCCGGTTCGACCGATGGGCCGGTATCCGCCGATCGCCTCGGGCTCCGTTACAGGGTTCTCGCTCGTCGGTCGGCGAACGGGGGCTGCAGGCGTTGCCGGACTAGTCGGGTCGTCCGCTCGCGTGGCGATTCGGGTGAGCGCCACCCGCAGTTCCGAGCCGGTCGCGAAGCGATCCATCGGGCGACGAGCGAGCAGCCGGTGGATGAGCTCGGCGAGACCGTACGGCAAGGTTGGACGCAGCCGGGCTAGGTCTGTGGGATCGCGATTGAGTCGCGCCAGTGCCGTGTCAGTGTCGGTCTCACCCAGAAACGGCACGCGTCCGGCAAGGCATTCGTAGAGCACCAGGCCGAGCGAGTAGAGATCGGCGCGGCCGTCGAGCTTCTTCCCGCGCACCTGCTCCGGCGACAGGTACTTGGCGGTGCCCATCATGACGTTGGCACTGGTGAGATCGTCACCAGTTGCGCCGAGGCCCTTGGCGATGCCGAAGTCGGTGAGCAGGACGCGTCCATCCGGTGTGATCAGGATGTTGCCGGGCTTGACGTCGCGATGAACGAGGCCGGCGCGATGCGCGGTGTCGAGCGCGGCGGCGACGCACGAGCCGATGTGGATGGTGAGATCGGGGCTCAGCCGACGCTGTTCGTCGAGAAGTTGTCGAAGGCTCTTTCCGTTGACGAGTTGCATCACGACCGCAAGGCGACGACTACTTCCATTCGTGTCTTCGATGGCGTCGTACACGGCAACGATGTTGGGATGACTCAGCTGAGCAACCGCAATTGCCTCACGTCGGAATCGCTCGGCAACGACCGGGTCCGCGGCCAGCGTCGGCTTTAGCAATTTCACCGCGACCTGACGAGTGAGGGCCAAATCGGTCGCCAGCCAGACCTCGGCCATACCGCCTTGCGCGAGTCGACGCTCCAGCTGGTATCGCTGGGCGAGTATCGAGGCAGAGATGGGTGGAGGGCTGGCCGCGCCAGGAATCGTTGCTGACATGTCCGCCCTCGAACGCTAGTGGCGCAACGCCGCGGAAACCGGGCAATAGCTCAGGTTCGCGTGAAGAACGCGACGCCGATGGTGCCGCGGCCCGCGTGCGAACCGACGACAGGTCCGATATCGCCGACGACGATCTCGCCTTCGACGTGCGGGCGCAACATCTCGACGAACTGATCGACATCGCGACAATCAGCCTGGAGGACGAACAGGCTGTCGAGTCCGTCGACCGCGGCGACCTTGTCGACCAGGAAAGCCAGTGCCTTGCTGCGCGTCCTTTGCTTGCCACCTTGCTCGACCTTGCCGTCGCGTACTTCGATGATCGGCTTGATGGCCAGCGCCGAGGCCAGCAAGGCCTTGGCACCACCGATTCGGCCGCCCTTCTTGAGGTTGTCGAGGGTGTCGAGGGCGCCCCACACGTGGGTGCGACCCGCCAGATCATGAGCATGGGCGACGACCTCGTCGTGCGTTGCTCCATCCGCGGCCAACCTGGCACACGACGCAACGATCGCGCCCTGGCCCAACGTCACCGATCGGCTGTCGATCACTGTGACGGGGATGACGTCGGCGACCGAGCGCGCGGCCAGTTCAGCCGATTGCATCGTGGCCGACAGCGCCCCGCTCAACGAGATCGTGACCACGCTGGTGGCTCCCGTCTCGGCAAGTCTGCGGTACGTCTGCTCGAACTGCCCGGGGGCCGGCGCCGATGTTTCGGGCAGTGTCGGTGAGGCAGCGCACTTCGCCCAGAACTCGGCGACGGTGAGGTCATGACGGTCGACGTACTCGTGGCCATCGATGCGAATTGTCAACGGAACGATCTCGATGGCTAGCTCGTCGGCGACCGAGTGGGGGAGGTCGCAAGCCGAGTCGGTGACGATGCGGACGGTGTTGGTGCTCACGAGTCAGGCAGGGTAGCCCGCTCGCGTTGTCTGCGCTTCTGGCGCCTCGATCGCATGTGCTCCAACCACCACAGCACGACGAGTACGAACAGGGCGATGGTGATCACATTGCCGACACCGAGGGCGTTGACGCGGAACTTGAGAGGCACGGTGGTCCCGAGGGCGACATCGTTGGGAGTGAAGACATCGAGGGACACGCCGGATGTGCCGTTCGATCGAGCCTCGACGTCGATCGGGAGGACGGTGGGCACTCCCGGTTCAAGAAGCACAGGCTGTGGGTCGTTGGCGAAGACCAACTTGCCGGACGGTGACGTCAATTGGACCTTGATGAGCAGTGGCACATCGGAGTTGTTCACGAAGGTGACGCGTACGGTACTTCTGCGACCCGGCAGGTTCACGGTGTAGGCCGCGGGGACCTGTACCGCATCTCTGACACTCGTCAGTTCAGCGCGAACGGTGGCGATCAACGAGTCGGCGCTGGCGTCATCGAGGGCAGTCGTCGGCAGGAGGTCGGCCAGCTCGCGCCAGCCCTGCGGGCGGTCGTTGTCGGCGGGGAGCATCGACGCAACTGCATCGATCTCGTTGTTCAATGTGGCCTGTTCGAAGATCCGCTTGTTGAGCTCGTCGCCGGCTATCGCAGGCAGGGTGACGGGCCGTTCCTCCCCGTCGATCAACAACCGGTCGGTTCGCAGGGCGACATCGTCGAGCGTGGCCGCGGCCAGCCCGGGCGTCTCGGCTATCAGGTCAGTGATCGGACCGAGCACGGACGCGAGGGGTACTCCGAGATCCGGTGTCGCGATCAATACGGCGTGGCGTTGCAGGTTGGCCCCGGAGATCTCTAATCCCTTGCGCAGAGCCAACAGATGCGCGACCACATAGATCCTCGTCAACTCGCTCGTCGCCAAGGTGTGCACGAGCAGTTGCGAGATCGCGTGATCAACGACGGCGACATCGAAGGCGGTGCCATTGGGCAACTTGGCGGCGATGAGTTCGCCGGTGAAGTCGCTGTACGCGCCGATCGTGCCGGTGAGCTTGTCGTAGATCTGCGGCGACATGGCCATCAGGCCTGCACCCAGGTTGCGTCGCAACGTCGCCCCCTGCGCGCCGATCGGCTGGTCGACCAAGATCGTCGAGCGACTGATGATGGCCGGTCCCAGACCGAGGTTGGTGAGACCGTCCTGGCCGTCTCGCAACCACGACGTGTAGAGCGAGTCCTGTCCGGCCGCCGCAGCTTGGGACGGATCGATCGGCCACTGCGGCTCGGCGACGACCTGGTGCAACTGCAACGACGCGATCAGGCGGGAGAACAAGTTCGGATCGAGTTGTTGCACTCCCTTCAACACTGCTGGAGCGACGCGGACTGTTGCCGGGATCTTCTTGGCATCGAGTGCGTCCAATGTGTCAGCCAGAGAAGTCATCTCGGCAACTGTCGATGTGGGGTCCACGCTGATCGTGCCCTTGCTGTCGAGACGCACGCTGCTGTGCGTACCGATGGCCACCCCGACAGAGATCGGATCGTCGTCAGTGTCCGCCTCGTCGGCTGCCGGCAGCCTGTTGATGAAGGTGAGGACGGTCGAGATGATCCGTCCAGCGCGTTGGACGGCAATCGTGACGGGGTACAAGCCAGTGCGGGGGATGCTCAGCGCGTCGGGTCGCACCTCTGAGGTCTCGAGTGGTATCGAAATGCTGTATTGGCCGGGCTGGTCTGCGGCGCAGCACAGGGGTGAGATCGCAACGGTGTCGTCGGGACGCGGCAAGGCACCGTTGATGATGGCCGAGAGGTCTTCGCGCTTGTTGACTCGCTGGAAGACCGTTACTGCGAACAGGGCGGTCGACAGGTCGGAGTCGGCGAGTGTCGTCGGCAGCGCGACGGTCGCGGTGAGCGAGCCGTCAGCTGCAATGTTGAAGCTCTGCGCAATGAGTTGCAGATCGCCCGGCGCGGCATCGGCGTGCGTTGGTAGCAGAGCGATGAACGATGTGCTGATGAGGCCGATGGCGGTGAGCAATCCGCGCCATCGAGTCACTCGATCCGCCGTTCGAAGACGTGCAGCCGGTCGGACAGATCGTTGAAACCGAGTCGGTGGTACAAAGCAAGCGCGGCGTCGTTGCCTATGTGGGTGTTGACCAGTGCGCGTTGGACCCGCCACCGCGCCATCCACCGCAGCGAGTCCATGACGAGTGCTTCGCCGTAGCCATGGCGTTGGTGGATGGGCGACACTGCGAGGCGCTGGACGTAGCCGTTCTTGCCGTCCCGACCTGAGATCGCGTAGGCAACGATCTTGTGATCCACCCGGATCGCCCGGGCTCTGTGGCGAGGTGTGGCCGAGCGGACATCGCCGATGCCAACACGATCGATGCACCACCCTGCGCCGAACGCGGTGATGTCGACGCGACTCGCGTCGATGTCAGCATCCGTCGGCAACTTCTCGGTGCCGCCCGAGCTCTTGGTCGATGCGGCCGTGATCTTGTTGACGTGGAGGTGCTCCAGCAGCACCAGGCTCTGAATGGCTTCGAATCCGAGATGTTCGAATCGGGCGCCCGTCTGCGCCCCGACGGCACCGGTGCGGATGGTGTCGAATCCGGCCAGGCGCAATTCGCTGATCCATCCGACGATGTCGGTTGGCGTGGGGAGACGGGCCTGGTTGTAGAGGACGAGATGAGCGACGTTCGGCTCGAAGGCCCACGGCCTGACGCGAGCGATCACCCTTCCGGAACGAAGGATCAGCGGTGCGCTCGTGACGGCTTGCATCGCTGGCTTCACGGGTCAAACGGTAGCCCCGAGTCGACCGCAGCAAGGTAGCGTCCCCCGGTGTGACCGTGCTGTTCGCCACCCATCCGGTTTACCTCGAACATCTCGCCGGCCCCCGCCATCCAGAGCGTCCGGAGCGTCTCGATGCGGTGCTCGAAGGCGTTCGCCGAGCCGATCTGGGTGAGGCGATCACCCCGCTCGAACCGCGACCAGCTGAGCGAATCGATCTCGAACGCGTGCATCCGGGGTGGTACCTGGACCGGGTCGAGGAGATCTGCGCTCGTGGCGGCGGACGAATCGATCGCGACACATATGCGAGCCCGGCAACCTTCCAAGCGGCGACATTGGCCGCGGGTGCCGGTCTGACCGCGGTCGACGCATTGCGCGCCGGTAGGGGAGATGCGGCGTTCTGCGCGGTTCGTCCTCCCGGTCATCACGCCTCCGCAATCGAGTCGATGGGCTTCTGCATCGTCTCCAACGTCGCCGTGGTCGCGGCATCGCTCGCGGACCAGGGAGAACGAGTGATGATCTTCGACTACGACGCCCATCACGGCAATGGCACGCAGGCTGTGTTCTACAGGGACCCTCGCGTGCTCTTCGTGAGCCTTCACGAGTGGCCCTCGTACCCCGGTACCGGGGATTTCGACGAGACCGGTGAGGCAGAAGGTGCTGGCACGACGCTCAACATCCCACTACCTTCAGGCGCCACCGGCGATGTCTACCTCCGGGCGTTCGACGAGATCGTGGCGCCAGTGGCCCAGCGGTTCGCGCCGACCTGGGTGGTCGTCTCAGCGGGTTTCGACGCCCACCGCGACGATCCGTTGACCGAGATGGGATTGGCTGCCGGCGACTACGGCCCGTTGACCCATCGCGCGCTCTCGCTGGTGCCGGCAGGCCACCGATTGGTGATGCTCGAGGGCGGGTATGACCTCGACGCCCTGACGAACTGCTCGAGCGAGGTCATGCGCGAGCTGGCCGGCACGTCCGCAGCCGGGCGGCGTGACGGCCGGCCGGCCGGTGACGTCGAGGGCCCGACTGGGGCCGGACCTGGCTCGGACGCGGTCGATGCCGTGGTGCGCCACTGGCAACAGCAGGGCTGGTTGTGATCCCGGATCGTTTTCGTCCGGTTTTCGACGAGCTCTCTCCACTAACTGAGCGGTTTGCAGCCGCAGGGCACCGCTTGTACCTGGTCGGCGGAACGGTTCGTGATCTGCTGATCGGCGACGACCGCGACGACTTCGACTTCGATACGACCACCTCGGCGTTGCCGGCCGACGTCAAGGAACTGCTCGCTGGTTGGGCCGACGCGATCTGGACGCAAGGGGAGCGCTTCGGGACGATCGGAGCCAAGAAGGACGGGCGCACCTACGAGATAACCACGCACCGCGCCGAGGCCTACAACGACGATTCGCGCAAACCAGTTGTCGAGTTCGCCGACGAGATCGAGATAGACCTCTCGCGACGCGATTTCACCATCAATGCCATGGCCCTGGAGCTGACCTCGGCGACGCCGAACCTCGTCGACCCGTTTGGCGGCGCGGCCGATCTGGCCACGCGCACGCTGCGGACCCCGCTGTCGCCAGAGGTGTCGTTCAGCGACGACCCACTGCGCATGCTGCGCGCCGCCCGGTTCATCGCCCGCTATCAGCTCGAGCCGGTCGCGCGGCTGACGGCTGCGGTCACAGCGATGCATGGTCGTCTGGAGATCGTCTCGGCGGAGCGAATCCGCGACGAGCTCGACAAGCTCATCTCCGTTGACCATCCGAGCGCCGGACTGTGGTTCGCGATCAAGACGGGCCTCGCCGACGAGTTCTTGCCGGAACTGCCGGCGATGCAGCTCGAGCAGGATCCGATACACCGGCACAAGGACGTCCTGACCCACACGTTGGCCGTGGTGGAGAACGTCCGCAGAGACATGCACCCCGACTTCGACTTTCGACGCACTCGGCTTGCCGCGCTGTTCCACGACGTCGGCAAGCCGCAGACGCGCGGCTATCAAAAAGGAAAGGGCGTCACCTTTCACCACCACGACGCAGTGGGCGCACGCATGACCCGCAAGCGTCTGACCGCTCTGCGGTACTCCAATGACGATGTCGAGGCGATCACCGAGCTCGTCGCCCTGCACCTCCGGTTTCACACGTATCAGATGGGCTGGACTGACTCCGCGGTGCGGCGCTACGTGCGCGATGCCGGTGATCTGCTGGCCGAGCTCAACGTGCTGACGCGCTGTGACTGCACGACACGCAACGAGCGCCGGGCAGAGATCCTTGCCAAGCGGATGGACGAGCTCGAGGAACGAATCGAGGAGCTCGCCCAGCATGAGGAGCTTGCCTCTATCAGACCGGAGCTCGACGGAACCGAGGTGATGGAGCATCTGGGAATCGGCCCGGGGCCGCTCGTCGGAAAAGCATTGGCATATCTCTTGGAAATCCGGCTCGAAGAGGGCATGATCGGTGCAGTCGAGATTCATCACAGGCTCGATCAGTGGCGGCTTGACCACGAGGGGTGCTGATACCATCGAGACGGGAGTGATCGGCACGCAGTGAAGAAAGTTGTGGAAAACACGGACGGACCTCGTCGGCGATTCGTCGCCTGGATGGCGCCGTCGCGCGCCGCAGCGGTCCGGTACAGCATCGTCGGATTGGCTCTGATCCTGACGCCCACCTTGCTCGACATGTTGGTGCATGGTCTCGATGTCGAGTCGTGGGGTGCGATCTCGGGCACCGCCTTGGTGCTGGTACCTGCTTGGGCCGGACTGGTCAGCCTTGCCCGCTATCGCAGAGAGCGCAGCCTCGAGTGGCTGCTGCTCGGCATTGGTTCGCTCGGCTGGGCGTTCGGTCAGCTGCTGTGGATCGCCCAGATCACCTTGAACGGCTCGACCACGTGGCCGTCATTTGCCGATCTCGGTTATCTCGTCTGGCCGGTCGCCGCCATCGGTGCGGTCGTGGTGCACACCCGACCGTTCGAACGCTCGACACGAATCGTGTTCATGGTCGATGCGTTGGTGTTGGCCGTGGCCCTGAGCTTCATCGCGTGGGAAGTGATCATCCGTACGGGGGCCGGCGATCCCGCACGCTTCTCGTTGCTTGCACAGCTGGCGATGCTCATCTATCCGCTCACTGACATCGCGTTGGCATCGATGCTCGGCCTGATGATCTTGATCGGACGATCGCCCGCACGCCTGGGCGTGCTGGCAGCGGCCGTGCTGTTGACCGTGGCCGACACCGCGTATTCGGCATCGGTGGGCGCGACATCGAACACCTCGTCGTTCGCAGTGTCGTTTCCATGCTGGGTACTGGGCTTTGCGGTCGTCGGCATCACCGCCGGGTTGCCCGGAGGTGGCGTCGTGCGCTACAGCCGTCCAACGCTGTCGCGTCTCCTGGCGGTACACGTTCCGGTGATGGTTGCGGTCTGGTTGGCGGCATGGCGATACATGATCCACAACAACGAAGCCACGACAGTCACGATCGCGATCGGCGTGCTCGCCGGGTTGTTGATCATCGGCGATCAGCTGGCCACGTGGTACCACTCGACGACGCTCTCCGATCAGCTCAGCGACAACATCACGACTTTGCGAATCACCGAAGCAGAGCTGCGCGCCTTGCTCGACGACCTGCCTGACTCCGTGATCGTGCTCGACGGGCAAGGTCGTATCGTCGAGGCCAACAAGCTGGTTCTGGAGATCACCGGTCGTTCGCACGCGGAAGTTCTCAACAAGACATTTGCATCGTTGGTGCGCCCCGGCGATCGACCGGTGCTGCTGGATGTGTGGGGAAAGCTCCGCACCGGTGCGCGGGTAAGCAGCCCTGTGTTCCCGTTCGATCACCCGGACGGCCATGAGATCCTGCTCGAGGCCGACGTCCACTTTCCCATCCGTGATCCCGAGCGCGTTGTCGTGACGTTGCGCGACATCACCAGTCGGCTTCGCGAGGCGCACGATCTCGATCTCGCCCAAGAGCGGTTCCGGCTCGCATTCCACGGTGCACCGACCGGCATGGCATTGTCGAGCGCCGAAAGTGGCCTGTTGATCGACGTCAACGACTCGCTGGCGACCATGCTCGGGTACACACGAGTCGAGCTGGTCGGTCGCGCCGCCCAGTCGATCACTCACCCGGACGACTGGCACCGCGGAGGGTCGCGCACGGCTGGCATGGGCGCCGAGTCGTACCACATGGAGCAGCGTTACATCCGCAAAGACAAGAGCGTGATGTGGGCCCGGGCATGGGTGTCGGTGATGGACGACGGCGATGGTCGCGGGCTGGCGATCACCCACATCGAAGACATTACCGAGCAACGCCACAGCGCCGAGCGACTCGAGTGGGCCGCGACACACGACCAGTTGACCCGGCTGCCTAACCGGTTCCGGTTCCTGGAGCAACTCGCTCGATTCCTGGAGACCAGTGAGCCGGGTGCCGTCGCGGTGATGTTCATCGACCTCGACAACTTCAAGGTCATCAACGACAGCCTCGGCCACGGCGTCGGAGACGAGCTCCTTCGTGGCATGAGCGAACGTCTGCGAGCTGTCGTTCGCGACCGCGACATGCTCAGCCGCTTCGGTGGCGACGAGTTCATCGTCATGCTGTGCGACATCGGCGCCGCCGTCTCGCCGGTCGAAATCGCCGAACGATTGCGAGCCGAGATCGCTCAACCGTTGGTGGTCGACGGCGCCGAGCTGTTCGTGACCGCCAGCATCGGGATCGCCGTGGCCGACCGCGCCGGCGTTACGACAACTGAGCTGCTCCGCGACGCAGACGCGGCGATGTACCGCGCCAAGGCTCGTGGTCGCGACTGCGTCGAGGTGTTTTCACCGGGCACCCACGACGCGACGGTGTTGACGTTGCGGACCACCAACGAGTTGCGCCGCGGCTTGGAGCGTCACGAGATCGTTCCCTACTACCAGCCGATCGTGCAGCTCGATACGGGTCATCTGATCGGCTTCGAGGTGCTTGCCAGGTGGCGGCACCCGGATCGAGGTTTGCTAGGCCCCGAGCAGTTCTTGCCGATGGCCGAAGAGACCGGACTGATCGGAGAGGTCGGCGCTGCGGTTCTTCGTTCGTCGCTGTCCCAACTCGGGCAGTGGCGCGTCCGCCTTCCCAGATTTGCCAACCTGACCGTCTCCGTCAACGTCAGCGGCCGGCAGTTGATGAGCTCGATGTTCCACGGAACCGTCGCCGAGGCGCTGGCCGAGAGCGGGTTGGATGCCGACGCCTTGTGGCTGGAGATCACCGAGTCGGCGTTGATGAGCGACGTCAAGGCTGCCACGGTTGCGCTGCGCGAACTGCGCAACCTCGGCCTTCACCTCGCCGTCGATGATTTCGGTACCGGCTACTCATCCTTGACCTACCTCAAGCGTTTTCCCGTGGAGGCGATCAAGGTCGATCGCTCGTTCGTCAGCGGTTTGGGGATCGACCCGGAAGACACCACCATCGTCGAAGCGGTCGTCAAGCTCGGCCACTCGTTGGGTCTCCTCGTCGTCGCAGAGGGAGTCGAGACCCCACTGCAGTTGGCGCGGCTGCGCGAGATCAGCTGCGACCACGGCCAGGGCTACGTGTTCGGTCGACCGCGTCCGGCAGAGCTGGTCGAGTCCGAGTATGCGTTGATCTGACGCGCTGTCGGGGCGGACGGCCCTAGTTGCCTTGCTTGCGGGCCCGCAGCACCAGAACCGACGGCGACACCGCGTCGCGCACATGTCTGGTGTTGAGCTCGTACACCGCGTCGAAGTGGAAGTTGGTCCGCTCGAAGGCCATGTAGAGCTCGCCGAACGTCACGCCGTCGGCGCCGTACGGGCGGCGCGCGGTGGGATCGGCACCGTCGAACATCGCCGCGACGGGATGGTGCATCGCGACCACGAACGGGCCGCCCGACTTCAACACTCGGTGCACCTGCCGCAGCAGTCGCGGCAGATCGTCGACGTTTGCCAGGGAGTGGGCGGCGATGACCAGGTCGATCGAGCCACTGGGGTGCAACCCGAGGTCTGCCAACTCACCCTGATGGCATTCGACTTTCACCTCGGCGGCCTCGGCGGCAGCGCGGACACGTGCGATCTTGTCGGAAGAGGGATCGAGAGCGATCGCTTTGGCTCCGGCAGCGGCCATGGCGATGGAGTTCGAGGTCGACGCCACACCCAGTTCGAGAACCCGCTTGCCGGCGATGTCACCAACCAATCGCAGCTCGCTGTCGTCGGCGACGTTGTCGCCGTACCAGATGCTCATAGCACAACAGTGTGCCGCGTGAGGCTGCGACGTTGGCGGATGCGCAACTCGCTAGCCTGGCGGGAATGGCTTTTGGGATCGACTCATTGCGCGGGTCGCGAGCGGTTGTCGACCATCGATTGGCTCGCCGCCACCTGATCAACGAGTTCCACCGCGGCCGGCTGCGCCAGGACCAAGTGTGCGACGCTCATCCTGAACTGATCCGTGCTGCGCGCAATGTCGGAACGCCCGCGTCGATGGCCTGCCCGTTTTGCCGACTAGAACGACTCTTCCTCGTGACATACGTGTTCGGCTCTCGCTTGCCCTCGCACGGTCGATGTGTGTCGACCGCGGCCGAACTGGCCAAGCTCAACACCCGCACCGACCCGCTGACGGCGTACGTGGTCGAGGCGTGCACCGAATGTCGCTGGCATCACCTGCTGCGAGTCCTGCCGATCGGCGGAGGCATCGCTAGAACGGGCTGAGCCCCATTCGATTGCGTACCGATATCGCCTCACCGACGTGAGCGTGGCCGTGCCCGATGATCGGCCACTGCACCAGCCACCACACCGGCTTGTCGGTCCACATCCGGTGGAGCCAGCCAACGTCGTCGGACGAGAGAGCGGCCTTGTCGGCCAGTCGACGACTCGTGTCGGGGACGGTGTCGAGTGCCATCGTGCCGACGCTGTCCAGCCACTTTGCCGTGGCGTCGAAGACCGTGTCGACATACGTCATGAGTGGCTCCAGCGGCAACGCAGCTGTGATCGCCGGGTCCTCACGCTCTGAGAGCCCAGCGGACGCCTCGGCATCCGCGAGGCCGAGAGCCGCGCTGTGCGAGGCGAACAACGGGGCATGGTTGCGGATGGCGGTCGTCAGCGCAAGGTCTTGATGCCGGGCGACGTGAAGGAGCAAGTGCGCTATCGACGACCCTCCGTCATCGGCTTGTTCGACCCAACGTTGCGAAGGAATCACGCTCAGTACGGAGTCGCTGAGCTTGCTCCGAACGCTGTGCAGATCGTTGGCAATCCAGGTATGCACGTCCACGGGGTCAACGTAGTCCTAAAGTGTGAATTGCCGAGCCGCGTGCGGCCCGGTGGAGCAACAACTCACGGCGGCTCATCCGTGGACGAGCCGTCGTGTACAAAACCACCAGCTGGCCCTCCCGGTGCTGGCAGTGTGGCGCCAAGCCCACCAGTTCACCCGTCCCGAGCTGGTGGGCGAGGTCGCCCCCTGGTTTTCCGCCTGCCACCCAGCTTCACCGCAAGGGTCTGCAACTTCTCTATGACACCCCTCTGTCATGCTCCGAGCGTGGACATCATCTTTCACCGCTACACTCGCCAGGTCATATTGGCCCTGCCCCATTCCGGGGCCCCGGGTAGGCCCCGGGTCCGAAGGGAGGTTGCACACGCATGATGCGTGCTTACGAACTCATGGTCATCATCGATGGTGACGTAGAAGACACCGCCGCCCAGGCGAGGGTGAAGTCGATCACCGACTCCATCACCAAAGCCGGCGGCACGATTCATGGCAAGCCCGACTGGTGGGGTCGCCGGCAATATGCCTACCCGATCAACAAGAAGGAATACGGCTACTACGTCGTGTACCAGCTCGTTGCCCCCGGAGGCGCCCTCGACGAGCTCGAGCGCTCGTTCCGCATTGCTGACGACATCGTCCGCCACAAGCTCATCCGCCTTCCCGAT
>JANMRB010000101.1:0-18680 GCA_031370825.1 Ilumatobacteraceae bacterium | reverse complement strand
GACGTCGTCGACCGCGCCACCGACACGATCGAAGGCATGATCAAGGACGTCGCTGCGTTGCCTTTGACCGCCAGTGAAGATCGCGAACGAGTCGCGATCTTCATGAAGTACTACCGACAGATCATCGGCGATCGCAGGGCGTACACGGCGCGGCTGCGCGCCTTCGACCTCGAGCCGTACCGCGAGTCGCTGGTGAACGGCGGTCCCGTGACGAACGTCGTGATCGACTTCACCACTGGAAATGCGATCCCCCATTGCATGCCGCCGGGAGAGCTCGGCGGCGACCTGTGATCTATCGATCGGCGCGCACCCAACCCTGACCATCGACGTATCGGCGGATCACTGCAGCGGGTGCGCCGGCCGCGACACAGAAATCAGGCAGTTCGCCCGTCACCACTGAGTTGGCTCCGACCGTGACATGGCGACCGATCCGTGCGCCTGGCAGCACCACGGTGCCGAAGCCCAGCCACGATCCGTCCCCGACGACCACCGCCTGCTCCGGCATGAGCTGTTTCGAGATCGGGCGGGTGATGTCTTCATAGCCATGGTTCTGGTCGGTGATGTACACGTGGTGCCCGGTCCACACGTCGTTGCCGATGTCGATCGACAGGTGCCCGACGATCCCGCTGCCCTTGCCGATCAGGCAACGATCGCCGATTCGCACCACCGAGTCGGTGAGGCACTGTTGGCCGGGCATCATCCCAGCGGAGAGCGTGACCTGTGGCCCGATCATCGTGCCCGCTCCGATGTGGATGTACCGCTCGTTGAGGATGGTGTTCGCTGGAAAGCAGATGATGCTGTTCAGCCCGAAGCTGCCGAAACGGCGACCCGCCCTGCTGCGTGGCCCGATTGCCCCCCACCAGCACAATCGCTGCCATGTGGATCTCACGACAGCGCCGCAGATCTCGTAGGTTGCGCCGCGAAGCTGGTCTCGCATCGGGGGCACGCTATCCGGCCGCTCAGTTTGCATTTGGACCGTCGCTTTGCACTTCGCGAAACCCGTTAGCATGACGCTTCCAGCTGGGGCAGCGCGGGAAGGCCCTCCGGCGATGAGGAGTACGGCGATGTCGAACATAGGCGATGCGGCCGCAGCTGCACTTCGTCACCCGATCGCGAAGGGATGGCTGGTCCATTGCGTGACCGCCAGCGGGGCCATCTGCGGCATGCTCGGCATCATCGCAGTGTCCGACAAGCAGCCGCGCGAGGCCGTTCTGTGGCTGGCGGTGGCGATGGTGCTCGACGGAGTCGATGGGCCTGCGGCGAGGGCGTGGAAGGTCTGTGACCATGTGCCGCGCATCGACGGGTACACACTCGACCTGATCGTCGACTTCGTGACCTGCATCGTGATCCCGGTCATCTTCCTGCACCAGTTCCACATGCTTCCCAACGGTGCTTCGCTGTACATCGGTGCGTTCGTGCTGTTCATGTCGGCGCTGTGGATGTCGCGGACCGATCAGATGACGCCCGACCACTGGTTCAACGGGTTCCCCTGCGAGTGGAACATGATCGTGCCCACCTTGTACCTGCTGCGAGCCGACAAGTGGTTCACCACTGCCGCCTGCGTTGCCCTGGCGTTGACGCAACTGACCAATTGGAAGTTCGTGCACCCGATGCAGGTCCGCCGGTTCCGCCCGCTCACGGTGTCGGTCACCGTGCTGTGGCTGGCGACCGTGCTGTGGATGACAGCAGAGTCGCCGCTCGACAAGCCCGCCGTCGGCACGGCATTGTTGATGGCGTGCCCGCTGTACATCGTCGGCATCGGCGTGTGGCGCACGATCGGCCACGGGGCGCTCGAGGCTTCCGCCGCCGAAGCCCATCTGACCAGCGCATAGAGCCCATGGGCCTCGGCCACATCACGGACGTGCCGGGGGTTCTGGTCGGCCACTACCAACGACGCGGTCGCGGCTGGCGCACGGGCACCACGGTGGTACGCGCAGATGGCGCGACGGCATCATGCGATGTGCGCGGTGGTGGTCCCGGCACGCGTGAAACGGATCTGCTCGATCCGGTGGCAATGATCGACAGGGTGCAGGCGATCTGCCTTTCTGGTGGAAGCGCATACGGCCTTGCCGCAGCTCACGGAGTCATGCGCTGGCACGAAGAACGGCAGCTCGGCTTCCCGGTGGGCCCCTTGCCACGAGACGTCGTGCCGATCGTGCCCGCTGCGGTGATCTTCGATCTCGGTCGCGGCGGCGTGTTCGCCAACCGACCCGACGAAGAGTTCGGACATCGGGCTTGCGCTGCGGCTCGAAGCGGAGCGGTGCACATGGGGTCAGTCGGCGCGGGCACCGGGGCCGTGGCCGGCGGTCTACAAGGTGGAGTCGGCTCAGCAAGCGTGACCCTGCCCGACGGCTTCGTCGTGGGTGCATTGGCAGTGGTAAACGCTGCCGGCCAGGTCATCGACCATTCCACGGGCCTGCCACACGTTCACCAGGGCCTCGACCTGCGCCGGTCGTCCGCGTCGCAGAGACGTGCCCTCTTCGAAGCCTCGCGCCAACCGCCGACACCGTTGAACACGACCATCGGCGTTGTCGCCACGTCGGCTGCTTTGACCAAGCCGGAGTGCCGCAAGATGGCCTCCGTCGCCCACGACGGCTTGGCGCGAGCCGTGCGGCCCGTGCACTCCATGTTCGACGGTGACACGATCTTCTGCCTGGCGACCGGGCAGCACACAATCGAGGCAGAAGAAGAGCCCGGCCTGCGCCGCACCAACACCCGTCCGGGGATCGTCAACGCGCTTCTGGCTGCCGCTGCCGACTGTTTCGCGTTGGCTTGCACACGCGCGGTTGTCGAGTCGGCATCGATCGGCGGTCCACCGAGCTATCGCGATTTGTGCCCGAGCGCCTTCCCGGACAAGAGATGAGCGATGTGTGAACTGACCGGTCAGGCTTTTGGAACCGGTGCCGAGGTCGATAGCTTGGCTGTGGCGTCGGGGATATTTTCGCCCCGGTCGAAGGAGGCAATGGCTTCATGACCAACAAGACGCACGACGGACCGAAGGTCACGGTCCCCGAGTTGGCTCGGATGAAGGCACTCGGCGAGAAGATCTCGATGATCACTGCGTACGACGTCACGTTCGCCCGCCTCGTGGACCTTGCCGGGATCGACATGATCCTCGTCGGGGATTCGGTCGGCATGGTGGTGCAGGGCGAGGACAACACGATCCCGGTCGCTCTCGACGACATGGTGTACCACGTACGACTTGTTTCTCGAGCAAAGCCTCGTGCCTTGATCGTCGGCGACCTGCCCTTCGGCTCGTATCAGGTCAGTCCGCAGCAAGCGGTCGAGAGCTCCATCAGGCTGATGAAGGAAGGCGCAGAGTGCGTCAAGCTGGAGGGTGGTGTGGTGATGGGTGAGACCATTCAGGCACTCACCCGCGTCGACATTCCCGTCGTCGGCCACATCGGTCTCACGCCGCAGAGCTTCCACCGCATGGGCGGCCACAAGGTACAGGGCCGATCGAGCGGCTTCGAGGCTGGTGGTCGCGAGCGCTTGCTCGACGACGCCCACGCAGTGGAACAGGCCGGTGCGTGCGCGATGGTCATCGAGGGCGTACCGCTCGACCTCGCGGCCGAGATCACGCAAAAGGTCTCGATTCCCACCATCGGCATAGGCGCCGGTCCGTTTTGCGACGGTCAGGTGCTGGTGTTGCACGACGTGTTGGGGCTCAGCGACATGTCGTTGAAGTTCGCCAAGCATTACGCCAATCTTCGGAGCGCGGCGATCGAGGCCACGGCGGCGTTCGTTCGTGAGGTTCGTGACGGCACCTGGCCTGACGACGCACACAGCTTCCACTGAGCCAACCTCATGCTGATCTGTCGTGACCCACGCTCGATGCACGCGTGGAGCCGGGCCCAGCGGACCGAGGGGCGACGGATTGCGTGCGTGCCGACGATGGGTGCGCTGCACGCGGGCCATCGCGCCTTGATCGAAGAGGCCCGCCGGCAGGGGGACGTCGTCGTCGTTTCGATTTTCGTGAACCCGCTGCAGTTCAACCGCACCGACGACTTCGACAAGTACCCCCGGCCAATCGACGATGATGTCGACGCCTGCCGGAAAGCCGGGGTCGAGGCGGTGTACGCACCGACGGCAGCGGTCATGTATCCGGTGGGTTTTCAGACCCACGTCGAGCCTGGCGTCTTGGCTGATTCGTTGGAGGGCAGCAGCAGGCCGGGTCACTTCCGTGGAGTAGCGACAGTAATCGCCAAGCTGTTCGGGGCGATGCAACCCGATGTCGCTGTCTTCGGCCAGAAGGATTTCCAACAGTTGGCGATCATCCGGCGAATGGTGGTGGACCTCGACATCGAAGTAGAGATCGTCGCAGTACCGACAGTTCGCGAGCCCGACGGCCTGGCGATCTCCAGCCGCAATCAACGTCTCAGTCCCGAGGACCGCCGGGCGGCGGTGTGCCTGATGGAAGCGATGCGCGATGTGGCGTCAGCCGTTGGCGAGGGCGAACACGATGCCGAACGTCTCGTCGGTCTCGCTGGCTGTCGCGTCAAAGCTGAGCCCCGCGCCACCGTGGAGTACGTCCGGATCGTCGATCCGGAGACCCTCGACCCCCTCGCTGTGGTCGATCAGCCGGCGGTCATCCTCATCGCTGCACTGTTCGGCGACGTCCGCCTGATCGACAACCTTCTGCTCGTCCCATGAGGATCAGCGGCTGGAGAGCCATCCGCTGAGGGCCAGGGCCATTGCGAGACCATTGATCATGGCGTGGGCGATCATCGTCGGGGCGAGCCTGCGAAAGAGGTAGGCGGCGCCGCCCAAGACACAACCGACCGAGCTCAGCAGCAGGATCAGTCCGATGTTGCCTGCCCCACGCACTGGATCGAAGTGGGCAAACCCGAACAGCACCCCTTGCACGCCGACCGCGATCACCGGCCCATTTCGCGAGAGCAACCCTCGCAGGACGACCCCACGAAAGACGATCTCTTCGGCGATCGGGGCCGCCACCACGGCCAGCGCCAGAAGGGAGATCACGTAACCGCGATCGGCATGGAGGTCCGACACCCTCCTGATGTTGCTGGTGAACGGGATCTTCAGCACGACGAGAACGACCGCGACGACGACCTGCATGACCAGGCACGCTCCCCAGGTGATCGGGCCCCAGCCGGCATCGGCCCAACGGGCGCTCAGACCGACATCGCTGCGGAACCGGCCACTGCCCCAGCGTCGGCTCGCATACCAACACCACGACAGGGCCGGCCCGTAGCCGACGAACGCGATGATGAAGACGTACACGGCGATGGGCCATTCGAAGCCCGATATTGCCTTCAGGAGGTACCGGCTCGCGGTCAACGAGGCCAGCAGCGTGACGACCGCACCCCAAGCGGCGCGCCTGGGCAACGTCGGGTGTGGGAGCCGCGGTGCCGGTGCAGGCACAGCGACGTACCCGGTCCACGCTCGGCCATCCCAGAAGCGGACCGCCGTGTTGTTCCACGGATCGGGGAACCACCCGGTGGGGGTCGGCAACATCGGCGCCAGCGTAGGGGTCCGCCAACCAATTGCCCAGCACCGCCGATTGCGTATTGTCGCTCCGATGACCGATCCCCGTGCTATTTCCTTCTGGCTCGATTCACTTCCCGACGACAGCCTGGCCGCCAGGGCGCAGTTGCCCGGTGACATCACGGCCGACGTCGCGATCGTCGGCGCCGGGTACACGGGGTTGTGGACGGCCTACTACTTGAAGCAGATCGATCCTGCACTGCGCGTGGTGCTGGTCGAGGCCGAGTTCGCCGGCTTCGGAGCGAGTGGGCGCAACGGTGGTTGGCTGTCCGCACTCCTGCCGATGAGCTTCGAGACGATGGCGTCCGAGCACGGGCGTCACGGTGCAATCGCGATGCAACGCACGATGCACGACGCCGTCGACGAAGTTGCCCGCGTGACGGCCAAGGAGGGCATCGATTGTCACCTGGCCAAAGGGGGCTATCTCAACCTGGCACGAACAGAACCCCAGGTCACCCGGGTTCACGAGCTGCTGAAGTACTACCGCTCTTGGGGCTTCGACGAAGAGGACTATCGCTGGCTGGACGCCGACGAGGCCTCATCACGCCTCAACGCGACCAAGGTGCGTGGTGCCGGGTACACGCCCCATTGCGCTGCGATCCATCCAGCGCGACTGGTGCGGGGCTTGGCCGACACGGTCGAACGGGCTGGCGCGACGATCTACGAGAACACGCGCGTCGTGCAACTCGATGACCGAAAACTGCGCTGCGAAACGGGAACCGTTTCCGCAGATGTGATCGTGCGCGCAACCGAGGGGTTCACTGCTCGGCTGCCGGGCCACCGTCGTACCGTCGCGCCGATCTATTCCCTGATGATTGCCACGGAGCCGTTGCCCGAGTCATTTTTCGACGAGGTCGGTTGGGCACAGCGTGAGACCTTCAACGACGATCGACGGCTCATCATCTACGGCCAGCGCACCGCGGACAACCGGATTGCATTCGGTGGGCGCGGTGCGCCGTACCACTTCGGTTCGGCGATCAAGCCAGAGTTCGATCGCCATGCCGCCGTACAGGATTCGCTACGAGCGCTGCTCGCCGAGATGTTCCCGGCACTCGGCGACGCGAAGGTCACCCATCGGTGGGGAGGCCCCATCGGCGCACCGCGAGATTGGTACTGCTCGGTGGGGTTCGACCAGACGCAAGGCCAGGCCTGGGCAGGCGGTTACGTCGGCGACGGAGTCACCACCACGAACTTGGCCGGTCGCACGCTGGCCGACCTCATCACCGGTCGCGACACCGACCTGACCTCATTGCCGTGGGTCAATCATCGGTCCAGGAAGTGGGAACCCGAACCACTGCGCTGGCTCGGCATCAACACGATGCTGCGACTTCCGATCGGCGCAGATCGGTACGAGGATCGCACCGGCAAGACCGAGAAGTGGCGCAGCAAGATCATGGAGCACTTCATCGGCCACTGAGCCGTGTCGCTAGGCGGGGAAAGTCACCGGAACGGTGTCCGCGTAGAGCCAAGTTGCAAAGAACTCGGTCAGGTCCTGGCCGGCTACCTCGCTTGCCAGCGAGACGAAGTCTTCCGTGGTCCGCGACTGCCCGTTGTTGTCGGCAACCCAACGCTTCAGCAAGGTGAAGAAGTTGTCGTCGCCGATGGTCTTGCGCAGGGCATGCAGGACCACGGCCCCGCCGTCGTAGCTGTTGAACCCGAACATCTCGTCGGCGGCCGGGGTCGCGGTCGCACTGTGCTGACGACCGGCCAGCCCTGCGCTCGCTGAATCGTCGACCGTCTGCGGCCCGACATGTTCGAGCCACATCCACTCTCCATAGGTCGCAAAGCTCTCGTTCAGCCACACGTCGCTCCATCGGGCGGGCGAGACGGCATCGCCGAACCATTGATGGGCCAGTTCGTGCGACAGAAGCAGTTCCTGACCGTATTCGAGTCGGCCGGTCGAGAAGTCGCTGCGACTGAACAGCGAACGCTCCATCGTCTCCATGGCCAGTCCCGGCACGCTGTCGGTGATTGCGATGCCGTAGCGATCGAGTGGATACGGTCCGAAGAAATCGTCGAAGAAGTCAATTTGGTCATCGATGGTGTCCAGATACGGCTGCATCGTCGAACGGTCGTCGTGCAGGACCACGCTCAGCAGCGGTAGGCCGTTGGGGCCGACGCCTTCGACGACCTCATAGTCTCCGGTCAACAACTGGATCAGATACGTCGCCATCTGACGATCCTCCTGCCAGATCCACGTGTCGGTCGAAGTGGTCGACGTGTGATCGACGAGCGCGCCGTTGGCAACAGCCGTCAAACCGGAAGGCACCGTCAACTCGAACCGAAACGTTGCCTTATCGCTGGGGTGGTCGTCGCACGGCATCCAGAACTGTGCGCCCTCTGGTTCGTTGAGGACGTACGAGCCTCCTGGCGTCGGGAACCAACCCGTTGCTCCGCCGGCGGCCGATGGCAGTGGGCCCGGACCCACCAGGGTGTAGTCCACATCGACGCCCACGTGTTGGCCCCGGATCAATGGACTGGCCGGCGTGATCAGCAACTCCGGCGACGCCGCCTCAAACGTGGCCGGCACACCATCGACCGCGACCGCTGACACAATCGGGCCGGCCGAATCCAACGAGAACGTCTCGCGATCCGCTGTCATCGCGATATCGAGATGAACCTTGGCCGACACCTCCTTTCGCACCGGGTCGTACTGCAAGGTCAGGTCGTAGTGCTCGACATCGATCCCCGGATTGCCAAGCGAAGGGAACAGCGCGTCACCGATGCCGTTGACGTCGCGCACGGCCCCGCCAGCTTCGGTGGTGGTAGTCCGGGGCGGCTTGGTGTCGACGGGGACTGTCGCCTCGGTGGTCGGGTTCGTCTCGGTAGTCGGCGGCGACGTCGTGGAAGCGGCAGACGCGCCGTCGGATCGGGCCTCGGTCGCCACCACACCGGGGGCGGTCGCACACGCGGTGAGGCACGCGAGCAGGAGCAGGCCACCCGTCCGTCGATGCACGGCGACGGACCTTACAGTCACCGGTGCACGGAGTGGTCGCGCACTTCGGCGCGGAGTCGCACCGTGTAGACCGAATCGCCCGACAGCACGCCGCCACGGGCGAAGAGGCGGCCCTCCTGCCAGTTCGAAAGACCGAGCTCGGGCTGGTTCAGGGCGAATTGCCCATCGACCCATCGGGTGAAGCCGTTCCCGACGAACGGAGCGTCGACTGCCTCGTAGAACCACTGATGCTCGTCACGATCGTCGCTGATCAGCGAGGCAGCGAGGCGTGGACTGACCCGGTTGAACAGAGCGACAGCGTCTGCAACGGAATCGACCTCGACCAGCCAATACTCGGGTGCGTTCTCCCATTCCCATTCCTCGCCGAGACGGTCGCGTTCGTCGTCCGTTACACGGTGCATGACCGCTTCGGTGCCGAGCTTTCGTGCTGCGCGCTGTGCTGCGTCAGAGATGACGTGGCTGACCTTCTCAGCGCTTGTCCGTGGGATGCAGCAGACGTTCATCGTGTTGCAAACCTTTCGATCGAGGGAATGTTCGATCGTCTGGGCCAGCACTTCGAGATCGGCGTGCTCGGACACGACGAGCCATGCTCCCCCGGTTCCGTGCAGGCTGACGGGAACACCGTGCTGGCGGGCGACCGCACCGAGCTGGGCGACAGCGGCACCCGAGCCACGTGCTACGGCTAATCCGAGCCGCCGATCGGCGAACAGCGCCCAACCCGCTGAGCGTGCCGCGGACTCGATGAGTTGCACTGAGGCGTCGGGCAGGCCCGACTCGGCGAGGGCAGGGACGACGCAGCATCGCATGATCGCTTGGGCTGTCCCGAGAGCGTCGCTGCCGATCCGGAACACAGCGGCGTTACCGGTGCGCAGCACGCCCGTGGCGTCGGCGAAGACGTTGGGGCGGCCCTCGAATACGAACCCGACCACGCCGAGCGGAGCACGCCACGCCGACACGGACCATAGCTCGTGGTCGGTCGTGGACAACAGCTGCTGGCGGCGGACCGGCGAGGCGCCCCAGTTGCGTAGACCGGCTGCCATGTCGCGACGCATCTCAGGTGACAGAAGCAGCCGAGTTGTCGACCGTCCCTTGGCCAGCGCTGCATCCACGTCCATGCGATTGGCTTCGAGGACCTCGGCGAACAACGTGTCGTCGTCGACGGCGCCGGCAAATTGTTCGAAGAAGGCCGTGATCTGATCGTCGCCGCAATCGGCCAGCGCCGCGAAGGCGTCCGCAGCTTCGCCGACCGCCTTCGAAACGAGTTCGTGCTCGCCGCGGGGGATGCGCAGCAGATCACCCGTGTCTTGCACGATCACCAGACGGTCACCGGGCGCGAACGACCGGGCCAACTCGGCGGACACTGCGGTGATCCGATCACCGCCGTAAGCCAATAGCTGACCTTCATCCAGGTGGGTGAGCCGCGAACTCATCGCTGGCTAGCGTACGACGGATGGAAGCCAAAGATCTGGTGGAGGGTGGGCCCGACGACCGGCTGTACTTCCGCCAGCTGCTCTCGGGCCGAGACTTCGCTGTTGCCGACCCAGTTGCCCAGCAGATGGTCAACTTCGTCTACGCCATCGGCGATCGCGCCACGGGCGACTGCCTGCTGATCGACCCGGCCTACGCAGTCGATGATCTGCTCGAGTCGGTGGCCGCAGACGGAATGCGGGTGACCGGTGTGCTGGCCACGCACTACCACCCCGATCACGTGGGTGGCACAATGATGGGCCATTCGATCGAGGGCGTGGCCGCGCTGCTCGAGAAGATCGATTGCCCGATCCACGTGCAGCGCGACGAGGTGCAATGGGTTCGCAGGACGACCGGCGTCGGCGAGCAGCACCTCGAGGCGCACGACCCCGGCGATGTCGTGCGGATCGGTTCCGTCGACGTCACGTTGGTTCACACGCCTGGGCACACGCCGGGCAGCCAGTGCTTCCACGTAGACGGCCGGCTGATCAGTGGTGACACGCTGTTTCTCGACGGCTGCGGCCGCACCGACCTGCCCGGCAGCAATCCGGAGGACATGTACTACAGCCTGCAGAAGCTGGCAGCGATGCCGACATCGACGATCGTTTATCCCGGTCACAGATATTCACAACCGTCCAGTGCCACCCTGCAGTCGATTCGCGCCAACAACTACGTGTTTCGCCCGAAGTCGGCCGACCAATGGCTGCAGATGTTCGGCGGCTAGATCGCCAGGCACTAGATCGCCAGACTTAGGGCAAGCGACACGATGGCAACGTGATAGGTGACCATGATCGCCAGATGCATCCAGCGGCGCTCCGCGACGAACTGCCCCCAACCGAGGATCGAATCGCTGATGATGAAGGCTGCCGAGCCGAGCATGATCAGCCAGTTGGCCGTCGCCCATCCGACCACGCACATCGACGAGATCACCACTAAGTAGGCGCGCACCGGCAGGCCGAATCCGCGTGTGGCTGCGCCGCGGACGATCGGCACAGCTGCGGTACCCAGCAGCAGCGCACACCCGGCGATGGCCACGCCTGCGATTGGCAATCGATCGAACCCGCGCATCGAGAACATCACGATGAACGCGATGTGAGCGAGCAGGAACGCCGCCAGTCCGACGACAAAGCGGTCGATAGCGGGCAACAGCGCCACATCGCCGACGAGGCACAACGCCAGACCCACAATCGTGACGATCGTTGCTCCTCGTGGACCGTCGGCCAACGCAGCGATGGCGATTGCCCCGACGGTCGTGAGCGGCTTGGAGATCAGCTCGACGCGATCCTTTTGC
Organism: Ilumatobacteraceae bacterium; assembly: GCA_031370825.1. GTDB lineage: Bacteria > Actinomycetota > Acidimicrobiia > Acidimicrobiales > Ilumatobacteraceae > JAENVT01. The sequence continues at coordinate 7,458 of JANMRB010000101.1, read as the reverse complement.
CTCCACCGCGAGTACCAGTTGGTGACTGCGGCTATCGCGGTCGCAACGAAAGCGGCAAGCATCAGATGACCGCGTTGGCGATCGCGCTGATTGCCGCGGCGGTGAGCAGCACCAACACCAAACGGCGGAACCTCTCGCCATGAACGTGTCTGCGGACTGGGAAACCGAGAAGCTGGCCGATGAACATTGCCGGAATCGTCACTGCCGACGCGACGAGGCCTTCTCGCGTGATCTTGCCGGCGGCGATGAACAGCGACATCCCGAGGATGTTGCTGAGGGCGAACACTGCCGAGATCGTTGCCCGAAAGGTGGGCGCCGGGAGTTGCCGGGCCTGCAGGGCGAAGACCAGCGGCGGGCCGTTCGTCGACAGCGACGTGCTGAGGATGCCGGAGATGAAGCCGGCCCCGACGTCGAGACGTGGACCGACGTGGTGCAGGTTGACGCGCATGGCAAGCAGGATGACGGCAACGAGGACGGCGATCCCGAGCATGAACCTCAACACGTTGTCGTCGACGGTCAGGAAGACGAGCAGCCCAAGCGGCATGCCGAGATACGCGCCGAACGTCATCCGTTTCACCAGGACCTTGTCGGCGTTCTCACGCTCCTTGTAGGCCTGCCAACCAGTGACGAAGATCCCTGTGATCGAGGCGACGACCACGGCGACCTTCGGCTCGATCGCGAGGGTCATGACCGGCACCGCGAGCAACGAAAAACCGAAGCCGACGACGATCTGCATGAACGCTGCGAGGAAGACCGCCGCCCCAACGACAATCAGTTGGGCGGTGGTCACGAGCACCGATTCTGACACGGCCGGCCGCCTACGCTGCGGAGCATGCTGCCGATCATCGATATCACCTCGCCCGCAGCACCCGATGAGATCGACCGAGCCTGCCGCGAGTTCGGATTCTTCGCGATCGGCAACCACGGCGTCGACGACGGCCTGCGCAAGGCGGTGCTACGGACCGCCATCGACTTCTTCGGTCGCAGCGACGAGGAGAAGGAGCGCGTTTGCCTCGCCAACGGCGGGCCGGCCTGGCGTGGTTGGTTCCCGCTGGGCGGCGAGCTGACGTCGGGAGTACCCGACCTGAAAGAGGGTTACTACTTCGGGCGCGAGTTGCCCGCCGATCCCCGCCCGATGCACGGCCCCAACATCTGGCCCGACGAACCCGAGTCCCTCCGCCCGCTGATCACCGAGTGGATGGCGACCATGGAGCCACTCGCCCAACGGGTACTCGGGCTGATGGCACTGGGGTTGGGACTCGAGCGCGACTTCTTCCAAAAGGGTCTCACTACCGATCCCACGCCGCTGTTTCGCATCTTTCGATATCCACCGCACCCGCCCGACGGCGATGACCGTTGGGGAGTGGCCGAGCACAGCGACTACGGGCTGTTGACGCTCCTCGCTCACGACGGCACAGCCGGCCTGCAGGTCAAGGTCGGAGACGAATGGATCGACGCGCCGCACGATCCGCACCTCATCATCTGCAACCTCGGCGACATGTTGGATCGCCTGACGGCCGGCCGATACAGGTCCACTCCGCACCGGGCCTGCAACCAGTCATCATTCGATCGATACTCGTTGCCGTTCTTCCTCGATCCGGGGTGGGACGCGGTCATCGAAACGATCGACCTCGACGACGGATGGGTTGCGCCTGCCGATGCGGATCGGCGCTCGGACAGAGCCAACCTCCGTGAGCTCAGTGGCACCTATGGCGATTGGCTGACCGCAAAGGTCAGCAAGGTCTTCCCGCACCTCGCCGAGGCCGTGATCGAACCGAGCCGCAAACCGCTCAGCGGCTGAGCGTGTAGGTGCGGGCGGTGCGGTCGACGTCGGTGACCAGCCAGCCGTCCGCGAACAGCGGTTGCAACGCATCACGCAGGCCAACGCGTGCGTGCAATGCGGCCGGCGCCGCGTTGGCGATCTCTTCGGCCGTGACCGGTGGGACGGCCACATCGGTGGTCTCGGCGCCTGTGTACCGTTCCGCGACGAGGTCCCACTCGACCATCAGGCGGTCGCTCGGAAGCCCACCATTGATTCCGCCCATCGGTCCGTACAGGTTGGCGTGGTACTTAGCGCCAACGGCTCCGAGCGACCTCAGGTTGAGGTGTGCGTTCCCGAGCTGCAATGGGTCGAAGGTCCAACGCATCGCGGTCCGCCCATTGGCCAGACACCATTCTCGCTGCCGATGTTTGAGGGCCACGCCGAGCCCGGTGCGCCGGTAGTCGGGATCGACGGCCAAGTAGTGCGAGTGCAGTACGTGGGGTTGGAGGGTGGCGAATCCGTAGACCGAGCCGACCAGGCGGTCGCCGTCGAAGGCCCCGATAGCCATGCCGCCCTCGCTGATCGTTGCCACCAACATGTTGACGGCGACGAGCTCGCCGTGACCTCCCCAGACGCGTGATTCGAGCACGGGCATCGGCGCGAGCTCTATCGCCGTTCGCAGTTCCCGGTACTCGATGCTCACCGACGGATGACCTCCACGGATTCGGTGACGGCTTCGAGGAACGGACGATCCAACGTCACACCGATCCCGGCACCGGGTGGGACCGGCATCACGCCATCGGTCGCCTCGAGCGCCTGCTCGGTGATGTCGCGGGCGTACGTGCGGCTGGCCGAGGCGGTATCACCCGGATACACGAATCCCGGCATCGTCGCGACATGGATGTTGTGGGCACGTCCGATGCCCGTCTCGAGCATGCCGCCGACCCACATCGGCACGCCTCGATCGACACAGAGATCGTGAATGCGCTTGGTCGCGGCCAACCCACCAACCCTGCCGACCTTCACGTTGACGACTGCACATGAGCCGAGGTCGAGCGCCGCCTTCACACGCGCCGGCGAAGTCAACGTCTCGTCGAGGCAGATCGCTGTCTGCATCTGCGGGGCGAGGGCGGCATGATCGACGAGGTCGTCCCAATGCAGGGGTTGTTCGATGTAGTGCAGGTCGAACTGATCGATCTTGTGGAGGATGTCGATGTCGTCGAGCGTGTAAGCGGAGTTGGCGTCGACGGTCAGTTCGATGTCGGGGAACTCCGCCCGCACCGCCGACAGCAGGTCGACGTCCCAGCCCAGCTCGATCTTCAACTTGATCCGCTTGTAGCCCTGTTCGACGTGGCGTGCGACGGACGCAACGGTCTCCGGCACCGGGTTCATTCCCAGGCTCGCGCCGACCTGGACCTCGGTGAGGTCGCCGCCGAGAAGCGTCCGCAAGGGCACGCCCAACTGGCGGGCGTGACAATCCCACACGGCAAGCTCCAGCGCGGCCTTGGCCATCGGGTTGCCGCGCCACCCTTTCCATGAATCGACCACGGTCATCGGGTCGTCGCAATCGTTGTTGAGCAACGAGGGCGCCAGTGCCTCACGCAGGAGGTGCAATGCACCGACGATCGACTCCTCGCGATACGCGGGCAACGTGTCCATCACGCCTTCGCCGTATCCCTCGACACCGTCTGACCGCACCGTGACGATCGTCGCGACCTTCTCGGTTTCTGCCGCGAACGAAGTCTTGAAGACCGACTTGTACGGGAGGCGGACGACCCGCAACTCAACTTGGTCAACGTGCATCTCTTGCTCCTACCAGGTATCGATGTTGGGACGCTTCTTGCCGGAACGTTGTGCGGGCTGAGGCGATGACTCAAGCACGCCGGTCAGCCACCTTCGCGTTTCAGCGGGATCGATCACGTCGTCGATCTCGAAGTGCGACGCGGTGTTCAGCGCCTTGCCGTGTTGGTACATCTGCTCGACGCGTTCCTGGAAGCTCCGCTCGCGCTCTTCGGGATCGTCGATTCCTTCGAGCTCGCGGCGATAGCCGAGACGAACCGCACCCTCCAGTCCCATGCCGCCGAACTCGCCCGTTGGCCAGGCAACGCATGCCGCTGGTGCTTTGGTGCTGCCACCCATCATCGCCTGGGCGCCGAGGCCGTAGCCCTTTCGCAACACCACACTGACCAGCGGAACGGTGACGTTGGCGCCGGTCACGAACAATCGCGAGCAGTGGCGTACGAGCGCGGTCTCTTCGACCGCCGGTCCGACCATCATGCCCGGTGTGTCGACGAGGGTGATGATCGGGATATCGAATGCATCACACAACTGCATGAAGCGTGTGGCCTTATCAGCGCCATCGCTGTCGATCGCACCGGCGAGATGCCCAGGGTTGTTGGACAGCACGCCCACCGGGCGCCCCTGCACACGGGCCAGGGCAGTGACCATCCCGAGACCGAAATGACGACGTAGTTCCAGCACCGAGCTCGTGTCGAACAACGTGTCGATGACCGCGCGCACGTCATAGCTGCGTTTGCGATCCTCGGGGATGGCCCCGCGCAGTTCGTTCTGGTCGCCGCACGACCATTCGGCGATCGATCCTTGGAAATATGAGAGGTATTGCCGTGCAACCTTCACGGCCGTTGCCTCATCGGCAACGGCAATGTCCACGACCCCGTTCGCTTTCTGCACCGCCATCGGGCCGACCTGCGAGGGCTCGAAGATACCGAGCCCACCACCCTCGATCATTGCGGGACCGCCCATGCCGATGTTGGAATCAGCAGTGGCTATCACGACATCGCAGCAGCCGAGGATGGCCGCGTTACCAGCAAAGCAATAACCGGCATTGACGCCGACCAGTGGTACCAGAGCACTGAGCCGACCGAAGTAGTTGAACGCCCAGCAGTCGAGGCCACTGACACCCACGCCGTCGGTATCGCCGGGCCGGCCTCCTCCACCTTCGGTGAAGAACACCACGGGCAACCGCATCGACTCAGCGAGCGCGAAGAGACGGTCCTTCTTGCGGTGGTTCTGCAGTCCCTGTGTACCCGCCAGCACCGTGTAGTCATATGACACGGCCACCACTCGAGCAGCGTGTCCACCGAACAGATCGCCGTTGACGGTTCCGATGCCGCCGATCATGCCATCGGCCGGAGTCCGCTCGATGAGGTCCTGTAGGGAACGCCGGCGGCGCTGAGCGGCGATCACGGTTGGGCCGTACTCGATGAAGGAGCCTTCGTCGACAAGATCGGCGACGTTCTCGCGGGCGGTGCGCCGGCCGACCGCCCGACGCTGGTCGACCGCCTGCGGCCGCGCCGAGTCGAGACCGAGAGCGTGACGCGACTGGACCTCCGCTAGATCGGGACGAACACGAGTGAGATCTTGCTCGGCCACGACCGCCGCCGCCCGTTGGGGCACGACCCCTGGCTCGACCGTCACGACGGTCGCACCGGCCATGACGGTTGCCCCGACGGCGACGAGCACAGCGGCCACGGCACCGTCGCACGGGGATTCGATCGCGTGATGCATCTTCATCGACTCGATCAGCATCAGTTGTTGTCGAGCAGCGACATGGTCACCGGCGGCAACATCGATGGAGACGATCGTGCCCTGCATCGGTGCCTCGACATGCGTCTCCCCCATTCATCCGACGGTAGCGGGCGCGACGGAATACGGTTGCTGTTGTGAGCGACGCTGTAGATGTTTCGGTTGCGGGGCGAAGCGTCACCATCACCCACCCCGACAAGGCCTTCTTCAAGACCCGAGGTGATACCAAGCTCGACCTCGTCAACTACTACCTGTCGGTCGGTGACGCGGTGATGCGTCAGATGTACGACCGACCCGTGCTGTTGCAGCGGTTCCCGAACGGTGCCGGTGGCTCCAACTTCTTCCAGAAGCGCATTCCCGATGGAGCACCCGAGTGGCTGCACACAACCATCGTGCAGACCCCCAATGGCACCTCGTCGCGGGCCCTCGTCATCGCCGACCTGTCGCATTTGATCTGGGCGGTCAACCTCGGATGTCTCGGGTTCCATTCATGGCCGACCCGGGCAGCGGATCTCGATCACTGCGACGAGTTGCGCATCGACCTCGATCCCGGCCCCGGCACGAACTACGGAATGGCGCAGGAGGCCGCAGCGGCCACGAAATCACTCTTCGACGAGCTCGGCGTCGTCGGCTACATCAAGACTTCGGGTAATCGCGGGCTCCACGTCTACGTCCGTCTGCAGCCCGAATACGACAGCGTGGCCGTTCGCAGCGCCGCTGTGGCCATTGGTCGTGAACTGGAGCGTCGGCACCCCACGCTGATCACCGCGGCGTGGTGGAAAGAGCAGCGCGGCGAGCGCATCTTCATCGACTTCAACCAGAACGCACCACACAAAACAGTTTTCGCGCCATGGTCTGTCCGTGCCCTGGATCACGCTCCGGTGTCCTTCCCGTTCCGATGGGAGATGCTGCCGACGCTGCGTCCACACGACATGACCATCGCCACGGTCCCGGCCTGGGTCGCCGAACACGGAGACCCGTGGGCAGCAATGGACGAGTCGCCACAATCACTCGAGCCGTTCCTGGAGATGGTGCGTAGGGACCAGGCCTCGGGATTGCAGGATGCCCCGTGGCCGCCGGTGTACCCGAAGATGGCAGGCGAACCATCACGCGTCGCGCCCAGCAGAGCCAAGAAACCGAAACCAGCGGAGCTCGCGCCAACCGAGCCCGCAAAGGATCAGAGCTGATGACACCGCTACCGCTTGCCGATCGGTGGTTCGAACGAGCCAGCATCGACGACTCGATCACCCTTCTGTGGGAGCCCCACGTCGTGCCGTTGATGCGCTGCAACATCTGGCACGTTCGCGGGCGCGATCGCGACCTTGTCGTCGACACGGGTATGGGATTCATGAGCCTGTCGGACGAACTGGCCGATCTCGTCGACAAGGACGTCACCGCGGTCGCTACGCATGGGCACGACGATCACATCGGCGGCCACCATGAGTTCGACGATGTGCGGGTTCACCCGGCCGAAGCGCCACTGTTGCTCGCTCCGCCAATCTCCTCGCTCGTGCCCCGCGAGGCCTGGGGCGACGACGTCGTCGATTCGCTCGAGGCTGCCGGTTACCCGATGCCGGAGCCCTATTTCGTGACTGCCCTACCAGCCGGGATGGCTGTGGACTCGTTCCACCAGGAGCCGGTCGCTCGTGTGCGGCACATCACCGAGGGCGATGAGATCGACCTCGGTGATCGATGCCTCCAAGTTATCCATCTTCCCGGCCACTCACCAGGGTCCATCGGGCTGTGGGAATCTGCGACAGGCACGCTGTTCTCAGGCGATGCCATCTACGACGGCCCGTTGCTCGACGAGCTCGCGGAATCGTCGATCGAGGACTACTGCCTCACGATGGATCGCTTGATGACACTGCCTGTCACGGTCGTTCATGCCGGACACGATCCGAGCTTCGGCCGGGAGCGGTTGCACCAGCTGGTACGGGCGTACCTGCGGCGTCGGCGACCCTGAACCAAAGTGGCTTGCCAACACGCGCGTCTGCTGTTTGAATGTTGGATACCAGAGAAGGGAGGTGGTCCATACGATGACAGGTTTAGATTGTGGGACTCTGGAGGTGGTTGGCCGCTAACGGCCTTCGGACTGGACCGTCTGGCGAATCCCCGCCAACCTCCGCTTGAACATCTCGCCGAAGCTCGTC
>JANMRB010000096.1:0-2082 GCA_031370825.1 Ilumatobacteraceae bacterium | reverse complement strand
GGCAGCGTCGGTGACAGCTACGACAACGCCTTGGCCGAATCGGTCAACGCGATCTACAAGACCGAGCTGATCCGCGGCCCCAATCAGGGACCATGGAAAACCGTCGACGACGTCGAGCTAGCAACCTTGGGATGGGTGCACTGGCACAACACCGACCGGCTACACAGCTACCTCGGCGACGTTCCGCCCAACGAGTTCGAAGCAGCGCTCTATGCTGCCCCACAGCCCTCCCCGACAGGGGTTGGAAACCAATAAACCGAGCCTCCACCCGGACCAGGGCGATTCAAGGGGACGTTGAGTAATCACTATGAGCGACGTCGAGGTAGAGGTCTGTTCGTTGGCAGACACACCACACGTTTTGTGGCTGACCCTGGAGTTCCCGTCGTCCGGTCGGGTCGCCGATGTGGTTGACCATTTGCGACTTGTGCCTTCGCACTGAATTCAGAAGTATGGATCGTACTGTTCTCCGACGTACCGACTTCACTCCAACGACCTCTGGCCAATGCCTGTCGGAGCGCGCTAGGCAGGCTCAGTGGTGGAGAAAGGTTCGGTCATCGAGAGCGGTGTGGGCTGCTCGTCTGCCTTGTTCGCTGGGGTGGTCGAGTTGGGCGAAGTCGAGGAGAGCGATGTCGTCGACCCTGGCGCGGTGATGATCGCCGGTGCCAAGTGATGATTGGCTGCAGCAAAGCGCCAACTGCCGAGCACGGTGGCCCGGACCAAGGTGTCCACGATTCCGGGCAACCGCTGGCTGGCGGACGGCACGGCCGCGAATCGCGCGTCGCGCCCTCGGCCCCATCACGTCGGCGGCAATCACCGGTCCCTCATTGAGTGGCGGCCATCACGTCCACAGGCAGGTTGTCGGGCACGCCTCCTCTTATGAGCAGGTGACCTTGGTCGGCGGGGCGATTCCGGGCATCGACATGCTCGCCGCCACAGCGTCGGCGACGAGACCCTGGCGGTGCACGACGACATCGTTTGTGACGAGGTCCGCGCTCAGACAGAAGTAGTCGGACACGGATTGCGTGGTTCTCTGCTGTCGTTGCCACGTCCCTTCGAGGTGGTCTGGGCGAAACGGCGCAGTCGATAGCTCTCCCTCGCCGACCCGCGCTCGCCGGAGCGGGCCGAAATCCGTGGCCCCCGAACAACCTCGACGTGTCAGCGGGACTGGCTTCGCAGCGTGGTCTGGTCGAGTATCTCGAGTCGACCGCGGGTGAGTCGAATAGATCCCGTGTCTTGCGCGTTACGCAGAACACGGTTAGCCGTTGGCCGTGTCATCCCGGCGAGCTCGGCGACGTCGTCTTGAGTGAGTGGCAGCTTGATCGTTTGATCGTCATGACGATCGAAGACGTCCGCGAGGTCGAGAAGTCGACGTAGCACGCGCTTGTCTGCGGGGATGTGGAGGGCTTCGACGAGCGCTGCGGAAAGCCTCTTGACCTCCGAGGCGAGCGCATTGAGAAGCATCGTTTCGATCGACGGGTGTCGGAGGCGGAGCTCGTTGACGATGTCCGCGTGTAGCGACAGAGTTTCGGTGTCGGTGAGGGCGACGAGGCTTGCGCTTCGCGGCGCCGGGCCGATGATCGCCATCTCCCCGAAGTGGCCGCCGGGGCCGATGACTCTCACCATGACGACATCGCCAAGTGGGGTGCTGCTACGTACCGCGAGGTGGCCTCTTTCGATCAGGTGGAGAGTGTCGCCGGGGTCACCCTCGTGGAAGACCGTGTCGCCGCGTTGAAAACGGCGACGGCGGGCCCGGCTGAGCAGCTCTCGTCGATCGCCATCATTGAGCGGCGAGAGCAGCGACCAGTCCACGTCGGGGGATGGTATACGAACAACTTGGATGCGTCCGTCGGTGACGCGGACCAGGTCGGCAACGATGTCCCACTACGGGTGGCTTTGACAGCGCTCGAACTTGGGGCCGCCGAACGCGAGGCGACAGCGTGCTATTCATCGGACATGAGGATCTTGGTCACTCGGCCAAGCTGGGGGTGACCGATCTTGATCGATTGCGTCTTCCGGTCGGCAGCCAGCTCGAGCTCGGACGTCGTCAGGCGAACCGCTGACCTCGCTGGGTGATCGATGTCG
>JANMRB010000078.1:0-10025 GCA_031370825.1 Ilumatobacteraceae bacterium | reverse complement strand
GCATCGTTCTGCGCCCTTGAACGTGCCGCCTCGCGCCGTGGGGATGCGCGCGACGTCGCTTGCTCTGGTCGGCGATCTCGATGTCGACCTGCGCATACATGTGCTCGCTACAGAGCCGCCGGCTTCTGAGCGCCGGCTGTGATGGTAGACCGGTATACGGAATGGGCGGACTGGACGGGCTGGGCGGACGAATCGGCGGAGAGGAGACCACGTCAGGGGACTGGGACGGACTCGGCGGACGGGAACCACAACCTTGCCAAGGTGAGGGTCGCGGGTTCGAATCCCGTCGTCCGCTCCATATCAGGCCTGCTCAACGGGCATTTCCTGATGGCCGCGAGCCATTCACAATCGCACTTGACTATACCATCGCAATGTGAAACAGCGCTGTCCCGCTATGTGTGCTGTCCCGCTATGCGCTGTCCCGTGTGCGACTTCGGTTCATGCAGTCGTGGACAGTGTGACCACGGTAGGTGGGTGACAGTTTCGGGACGCGATCGGTTGCTGGGCGACAGTGACTCTTGTAGCTGTTTGACACTTTGCGCGTCTGGTGTGGGTCAGCCTTCTTGGTGACGAGCGTGTCGGCTCGTCTCGGTCGAGGGGGTCGCGCTGGTGATCGGTGGAGCTCAACGTTGTGAACAGCGATATCAGGCGGTGCTCGAGGTGTTGAACCATGGTGCGACGGTCACTGATGTCGCTCGCCGTAACGGGGTGACTCGTCAGACGTTGTACGCGTGGTTGCACAAGTACGCATCCCACGGGTTGGCGGGTCTGGCTGATGGTTCGGCGAAGCCGTTGTCGTGTCCGCATCAGATGACAGCGGAGGTCGAGGCTCGGGTGGTGACGATCCGGGGTGACCATCCGGGGTGGGGTCAACGCACGATCCAACATCAGCTCGGCCATGAGGGTGTTGTGCCGTTGCCGACTTTGTCGTCGATATATCAGTGTCACGCTGACAGGGGAGGTTGTGGCTGCTCCGAGAAGGAACAGCTGAGAACCTTGATCAGCTGTCGCTCGACATCGCCCACGAGGTCGAAGCTGCCCGGCTCGAACGCGAACGCTCCGACTGACCATTCAGCAGCGGGTTAGCAGGCTCTTCGGATAAGTCGCCCTTAAGGAACACGAAGGCCGAATGAAGGCCCTCGCCTTCGCCCTTAAGTCTCTCTCTTGACAGTGCGGTGCATGGCATCCCGATTCGTTTCCGTCGCAACCCTGTTCACACTGCTCGTCGGCGACTGCCTCGCAGGGAGCGTCCGCGCCGAGGCCGCCGACACGGCGGGCACTCACATTCGTCCGGTCGTTGATGTGCCGTCCCCAGGGTTCTGGGACAGCGAAGACGCCGTCGGCCGAGGGGGTCAGGCGGCCAGGATTGAGTTCGACGGCGCCGAGCTCTATGACGGAATGTCCACCTGGTACCGGCTGGCCTATCTCGACGGCGGTACACGCCTACAAGTCTTCGAGCACTCCCCGATCGCCACGGTGGGTCCTGAATCGGACATGATGCGGATCGAGACCTTCGCCTGGCGGTTGGCCAACGAAGTAGTCGAACCGGAGAACCGTTCAACCGCATCGGACCACTTGCCACTGTGGGCACACGTCCGGACCGGCAACACCGACGGACCATCGGCCGGGTTGATCATGGCCCTCGCCTACATCGATCTGCTCACACCAGGAGCGCTCGTCGGCGACCTGCGGGTGGCAGGCACCGGCGGAATCCGTCCCGACGGGCTCGCGTTCTCCGTGAAAGGGATCGACGTCAAAGTTGCCACCGCGAGGCTGACTCGACCCGACGTGATCTTCGTGACCAAACCACCGACATCGGTCGAGAACGTCACCATCGTCCAGTCTCAACAGGAGCGCATCCCAGCAGACGGCCACACCGTGGCTGAATGGCTCAACGTCGCTGGATACGAGCAAGCAGGCCGAGACGCCGCCGGCCATCCAGGAACAGCTCCCATCGTCGTCGTCCATGACCTACGCCAGGCCCTGGCGTGGCTGTGCGGACGCACCGACGGCGTCGCCATATGCACAGCGGCCCACAGGTCCGAAAACATTCCCATCGGCACGCAGTAGCCCTCGACGGCGAGGTTAAGTCGGACCTAAGTTGCGTGCTCCAGACTCAACAGGACCCGCGGCCGATGCGGCCGCCGGGTAGTTCGAGGAGGTACGGGTGGAGTATCGGGTACTTGGCAATTTCGAGGTAGTGCGCGACGACCGTCCGGTCGAGCTCGGAGCATTCAAGCAACGATCCTTGCTGGCGCTGCTCCTGACCGAACCGAACTCGGTGTTCTCCACCGACCGAATCCTTGACGAACTGTGGGGTGCCGAGGGCGGCGTCGACAAGCAGAACGCGCTCTGGGTCTACGTCTCCGGATTACGCAAGGCGCTCGAGCCCGAGCGTGCGAAGCGCACCGAGGGCACGATCCTGCTCACCCGGCCCCCGGGCTACCTCATCGAGGTCCATCCAGATGAGGTCGATTCGCTCCGCTTCGAGCAGATGGTCTTCGAGGGACGGGCGCTCGCCGACGTCGACCCGGCGGCGGCTTCGCTCGTGCTGGGCGAGGCGCTGGCGCTCTGGCGAGGCCGCGCCTTCGAGGACTTCACGTACGAGGCCTTCGCCCACGCGGAGATCGCCCGACTCGAGGAATTGCGGCTCGAGGCGGTCGAGCTCCGAGTCGATGCCGACCTCGCACGGGGTCTCGCTCGCGAGCTGATCTCGGAGTTGGAGTCGCTCGTCCGTCAGCATCCACTCAACGAACGACTGTCGGGAAAGCTGATGCTCGCCCTCTATCGATCGTCGCGGCAGGCCGACGCGCTGCGGGCGTATCGGCTACTGAAGTCGCGCCTGGGAGACGAACTTGGGATCGAGCCGTCGTCGTGGATTCGCCAGCTCGAGACCAGGATCGTCACCGCCGACGAGTCGCTCGAGGTCCCCGCCCGGCAGTCCGTACTGGGGTTGGCCTCCGGACCGGGCCCGGCGGTTCGCGGATACGAGCTGCGCGAGCAGGTCGGCGGAGACGAGGACGGGAAGGTCTTTCGGGCCTACCAGCCCGCTGTCGGTCGGGAAGTGGCGATCAAGGTCATTCGTGCCGATCTCGCCAACGACCCGGGTTTCATCCGTCGCTTCCAGACCGAGGCGCAGGTGGTCGCAACGCTCGAGCATCCGCACATCGTCCCGCTCTACGACTTCTGGCGCGAGCCGGATGCGGCATACCTCGTGACGCGGCTGATGAGCGAAAGCCTGACCACTGTGTTGGAACGCGGCCCGCTCACTCGCACGCAGACGATCACGATGATCGATCAACTCGGCGACGCGCTGTATAGCGCGCACCGGTCGGGGGTTGTCCACGGCGACATCAAGCCGGACAACGTGCTGATCGACGGCGACGGCAACGCCTACCTGTCGGACTTCGGGATCGCGGTCGGTGATGCCGACGTATCGCCAGGCTCCGACGTGTACGGGCTGGGCGTCCTCATTGCGGAGGCGCTCACCGGCACGACCGACGTTCTCGACGAGCTTCGACCGGCACTGCCGGATCAGGTTGCTCGCGTCATCGATCGCGCAACCGGCGTCGATGCCACCGGCAGGTATGGAAACGTCCAGGACTTGGTGACCGACCTGCGCCAGGCGCTGAGCGCCGACACTCTGGGAACCCCAGCCATCCCGATCGTCGACCCTGTAATCGGCAATCCTTACAAAGGCCTACGTGCCTTCGACGCCGCCGACGCCGTCGATTTCTTCGGTCGTGGGCGGCTCGTCGATCGGCTGATCGCGCGACTTGGTGTTAACGGCACCCGCGGGCGCTTCATCGTTGTGGTCGGCCCCAGTGGCAGCGGGAAGTCGAGCGCTGTGCGGGGCGGACTGCTTCCCGCGGTCCGGTACGGCGCGCTGCCCCTGTCGGGTTCGTGGTTCACGATCGAGATGACCCCAGCGCCACATCCGTTCGAGCAGCTCGAGGAAGCGCTCCTCGGCATCGCCCTCGACTCGCCGCCCTCGTTGCTCGACCTGCTCACCGGCGACCGAGGCATCCAGCGTGCGCTCGACGACATATTGCCGAACGACGGTTCACAAGTCCTGCTGTTGATCGATCAGTTCGAGGAACTGTTCACCCAGGTCGACTCGGCGACAGCAAATCGCTTTATCGCCAGCATCGTGAACGCTGTCACCGATGCCCGCGGTCACCTCCGTGTCGTCGCCACGCTTCGAGCCGACTTCTACGACCGGCCGTTGCAGCATCGCGGCCTCGGTGAACTGCTCCGAGAGGGGACCGAGGTCATCACGCCGATGACCCCGAGCGAGCTGGAGCAGGCGATCACACAGCCGGCTCAGCGACGGGGCGTCACGTTCGAAGCGGCATTGCTCGCGGCACTGCTCCATGACGTGACGGACCGACCGGGCGCCTTGCCGCTGCTGCAGTACACGCTGACCGAACTGTTCGAGAGCCGGCGCGGGGATCGCATCACCCACGCGGCATACCAACAACTGGGCGGGATCTCGAGCGCGCTGGTCAAGCGCGCCGATGGCTTGCTGAGCAGTCTTGGCGACGATGCCGACGCGGTCGCCCGGCAGATGTTCCTCCGCCTGATCACCCTCACCGAGGGCGGCGAGGACACCCGTCGCCGAGTGCTGCAGAGCGAGCTCGAAGATCTCGACGTCGATCGACGGCTGCTGCGCTCAGTGCTCGAAACGTTCGGTCGACACCGCCTCTTGAGCTTCGATCGCGATCCTTTGACGCGGAGCCCCACAGTCGAGATTTCGCACGAGGCATTGCTGACGGAATGGACGCGACTTCGCGACTGGATCGACGGGGCGCGCGACGACGTCCGTGCTCAACGACGACTCGCCGAGGCTCATCGCGAGTGGGTCGCCGCGGACCGCGTCGACGCGTACCTCCTCAGAGGCGGCCTGTTAGAGCAGTTGCAAGGCTGGTCAAACACGACATCACTGCAGCTGTCCGGCCATGAACGCGCGTTCCTCGATTCCAGCGTCGCCGAGCGCGATCGTGACGCGGAAGAAATCCTGATCCGCGAGAACCGAGCTACCGTTGCCGAGCTCCGCCAACGGCGTCGCGGTCGCCAGCTCACCGGTGTCGGTCTGTTCGCCGTCCTCGTCGCCGTGCTCGGCATCTTCGGAGTGGTCCAGTGGCGTTCGTCGGTGGACGCCAAGGGCGAGGTCGACGACTTGCTGTTGGTCAATCGCCTTGTCACGGCCTCAACGGCGCAACGTACCAAGGACCCAGAGCTCGCCCTCCTGCTCGCAATGCAGTCCTTGCGACAGACAGTCGACCTGGGTTACGCCACCGAGGAGGCAGTCGACGCTGTGCACTTCGCGCTCCAGGAGCTCGGGGTCCAGTACAAGGTCGATGCAGGAACACGACTGGCGGCCAGACCCGGATCACGGGGTGCCGTCGGCGTGTATGCCCTGCCACCGAACGAGTTGATCGAGCTCGCCGAATCGAGCGCCTCGCGATCCTTCACCGACGCCGAATGCCAGGACTTCCTGTCCGGCCCATGCCCGGCCAAGGTCGACGTTCCTGTGGACCTGGAGCTGCAACGTGGGTTGGACGCCTACGCACCTGCCGACCTGCAACTACCTCTGGAGGGCACGACCGTCACGATCTGTCTGTGCAACAACTTCGAACTAGACCTCCCTATGGCCCGCGAGTTTCTTGCATTCACCGAGCGCACCGGGATCAAGATCGAGACGACGCCGCTCAGCGTCGAGGATGCCCAGAACCTCGTCCCCGCAGAACCAGAGCGGCGTCCCGATGTCGTGGTGTTCAACCAGCAGATCCCTGAATGGGCCCACAACCGAGGGATCGACATCGCCCAGTTCGTCGACCCCGCGACGCTACGATCCGACTTCCGCGACTTCTTGCTCAGCTTCGGAACGTCGGCCGCCGGCGATACCGCGCCTGTCGGAAACCAGGCCGTTCGGGCCATCCCGGTCGCGATCCAACCGAAGGGCCTCGTGTTCTATCCGAAAGCCGAGTTCCAGAAGGCCGGGTACCAGATACCGAAGACATGGGAGGAGCTCATCGTGCTCTCCGATCGAATCGTGGCGGACGGGAGAACCCCATGGTGCTTCGGCTTCGAGTCGTTCGGCGATGGAAACGGCTGGCCCGGCTCCGACTTTATCGAGAGTTTGGTACTTCGGGTGGGAGGCGTCGAGACCTACGACGCATGGACACGTGGCGAAATCGGGTTCACCAGCCCAGCGGTGATGAAGGCCGGCATGCTCGCCGACGCCCTGGTCTTCAAGCCCGGATACGTGAGGGGCGGTGCGGCGAGCATCAGCGACGAGACCTTCAGCAATCAACTCCCGCACATGCTCTCTCGCGATAGCGTGACCGGCGAGACTGAACCTGAGTGCTGGTTGTATCACCAGGCCCAGTTCGTGCTGGGATCGACTCCCGCAACCGATCGGATCGGCACGGATGTCGACTTCTTCATGCTCCCTCCGATCGAGCCAAGCCGGCCGACTCCCGCCATCGGTACGGCGAACTTCGCGGCAGCCCTCAACGACCGACCGGAGGTGCGGGAGTTCATGAGCTTCGCCGCCAGCCCGGAGTGGGGCAGCCATTACTGGGCCGCCGGAGCGAACGCTGGGTTCTTTTCTCCCAACCAACGCTTCGACCCCTCGAACTATCGCGACGCGAGCCACGATTCCGGCGCTGACGATGTGATAACGAGCCTCGCTGACGCGACGCTCTCGGCATTGCGGGCAGACGCGTTCAGAATGGATGCGTCCGACCAGATGCCAGCGGAGATTGGAGCCCTGACATTGGAGGGAGGGCCCGGCGCGTTCTGGCAAGGGATGGTCGACTGGGTCGACGGGACCCGCACCATCGAGGAGATCTTCGCAGACATCGACTCCGCGTGGGAAGCGCTTCCACCGTAATCGCTCGTGCGAATTGCTTGATCGGTCACGATTTGGCAGGGATTGATCACAACCGAACTGCACTAGGCAGCACGAACGATGGAGAAGCTGGGTGAACATGAGTTCACGCCGAACTTCGCAGAACCATCCGAGCATCTCACGCGTCGGCCAAGACGATCGGGAGCGAACATTCGTCGTGGAGTAGTGGCAGTCGTCTGATGCGGATGCGTTCGTCGGTGATCATGGCTATGACGCCGGTGGTCAGGTCGTCGGCGAGGTCGGCGAGGTGTTCGAGAATGACTGCGACCTTTGTTCTGCGGTTCGGTGGATGCGACTTCGGATCAAGATGACCGACTGTGACCCGCTCACCGCGAGTTGCTCCACTGCTGAGCGAAGCAGGCCACGACGCGGTCCACGCTCTCGAACGCTGACTCGGTCGACCAGACTTCACGCGGTGGGTTGAAGCGGAATCTCGCGATCAGCGACTGCGTCGGCAGCGAAACGCAAGGCAGCCGAAACGTCTTCGAGTTCCGATGGCGGAAGTTCGGCGACGATCTCGTCGGGTGTCATGACGTCAGCGATCATCCCGACAACTGTGGCCACAGGAATGCGTAGCCCGCGGATGCACGGCACGCCACCCATTTGTCGGGGGTTGGCGGTGATGCGATTTATCACCCCATCGGGTCCGTGTGCTCGTTAGCGAGCAGTCGGCTTCGTTGGTGGGGCGATGGTAGACCGGTATACGGAATGGGCGGACTGGGCGGGCTGGGCGGACGAACCGGCGGACAGGAGCCCATGTCAGGGGACTGGGGCGGTCTCGGCGGACGGGAACCACAACCTTGCCAAGGTGAGGGTCGCGGGTTCGAATCCCGTCGTCCGCTCCACCGTCGTCCGCTCCACCGTCGTCCGCTCCACCGTCGTCCGCTCCAGAGAATCCCCAGGCTTCGTTCGATCTCTACGAAGCCTCGTTGAGTGATACTGCGAGCTGAGCGGTCCCCGTTCATCTCCTCGCGAATTCGATCAGGCCAGTGATATCGCCCGCGTCAGCGTCATGCAACGCCGCGATATATCGGCGTCGGAGTTCGTCGGTGTCAACGTCCAGTCTCGAGCCCCACGTGAATGGCGGATGCGCGAGTGACGTCACGAGGTAGTCGGAAGCGATTCGGCCATGACGTCCGTTGCCGTTCGGAAAAGGATGGATGGCAACCATTCTGTGGTGAAATCGAATTGCCAACTCGTCGGGTTCATAGGTGCCAAGTTCGACCCAGGTCGTCGCATCGCGAACGAGATCGCGGACTGCGACTGCGATTTCGATCGGATCGATGCCGATGTTGGTCTCGCCGCTCCGGTACATCCCTGACCACCTCCACACCTTGCCGAACATTGCACGGTGAAGCTGACGCAAGTACGTGTCGTCGAGAAGTTCGGCGGACGTTGGATGCCGGCCGAGCATCCCTTCGGCGATGTTCCGCTGTTCGGCCTCGAACAGCTCGCCGCGCGTCGCGATGTAGGTCGGGATCAGTCCGAGTCGATCGTCCTCGGAGAGTTCGGTGTGGCCGTCGCCGATCGGGACGAGTGCGTCGGTCATCTGCGTTGGTGTGGCTCGAGCCACAGGCCGCGGCGATCAACGAACTTGTCGGCAAGTTCGTCCAGCTGGACTTGCAGCTCATGAGGATCGAGCGACTGATCCTCCAACCGACTGTGATGGGCGACTGGATCGAGAATTCCCTCCGCCTTTCGTCTTGCTTGTGCCTTGACCGCGTCCTCGAGCGGGGTGCGAGGTAAGAGCACGTACACCAGGTCACAGTTCAGAGCGTCGGCTGCCTGCTTGAGGGTACGAAGCTGGATGCGGTCGTTGACCTCACTCTTTTCGAATTGGAAGACGTTCTGTTGAATGACTCCCATGCGCTGGGCCATCTCATTGGCCGACATCCCAAGCGCGTCCCGGATTGCTCGGATCCACCCTCGATGCGGACGAGGAGCTCCTGCGAGTATCCTGAGCTGGACGAATCGCTCATCCAGTCGGCGGCGTGCCAGTTTGCGATCGATTGGCATTCCATACTTATACTAGCTGTGGCTAGTATTTGCAACATGTGTTTGCTAGTCACAGCTAGTACATCAGGAGACTATTGCTAGTTCCAGCTAGCAGATAGCGGCTTCGAGGCGGCGGGCAACGAGGAACTTCACGCGGTGGGTTGAAGCGGAATCTCGCGATCAGCGACGGCATCGGCAGCGAAGCGCAACGCTGCTGAAATGTCGTCGAGTTCCAATGGCGGAAGTTCGGCGACGATGTCGTCGGGTGTCATGCCGTCAGCGATCATCCCGACAACGGTGGCGACGGGGATGCGCAACCCGCGGATGCACGGCACGCCACCCATTTGTCGCGAGTTGACGGTGATGCGATCCATCACGCCATCGTATCCGTGCACTCGTTGGCGAGCAGCCGGTTTCGTCGGCGACGGCGATGGTAGACCGGTATACGGAATGGGCGGAGTGGACGGGCTGGGCGGACGAATGGGTGGACTGGAGACCACGTCAGCGGGCTGGGCGGACTGGACGGACGGTTCTCTTCACGTTTTGCCAAGGTGAGGGTCGCGGGTTCGAATCCCGTCGTCCGCTCCATTTGAAAGTCCTGGTCAGGGGCTTTTGTGGGCTGCCGATTGGCGGGTGGTGCCCACGTGCCCACGGAATTGCCCACGGCTGCGACGCTTGTTTGATGAATGGATCAATTCGTCAACGAAGTGCGGGGTCGTGGGAGTTGCGGGCCTACGTCGGAGTCGATCCCAACACAGGTCGCCGACTCGACCGGTCGATCACCGTTCGGGGCAATCGCAGCGACGCGGAACGCGAGCTGGCTGAAATGGTGGCTCGCGTCCGCTGCGTTCGGGCTGTCGGGTCGCGCTCGACGATGAGCGAACTGTTCGAGGCATGGTTCGCGACCGCTGTGGATGGGTGGTCACCGTCGACGGTGCGCCAGAACCGGTCTGTGTTGGACTGCCACCTTCATCGCCACATCGGTTCGGTCGTGGTCGGCGATGTCACACCGGCGCTGATCGACGCCTTGTACGTCCGTCTGCGTCGCGGCGACAACGGCGCTCAGCCGTTGGCGGCAGCAACGGTGGCCAGAATCCACGTCGTGATGAGCTCA
>JANMRB010000040.1:0-10293 GCA_031370825.1 Ilumatobacteraceae bacterium | reverse complement strand
GAATGGTCGCCCGTCCGGCTGTGGGTGGGTGTGATCAACGACGACCACGATCTCTGGTCGACCCAGCCGGCAACCGCCGTCGTCGAGCAGAGCCAGCACGGCGTGAGCACGCAGGAACGACTGCTTGGCCAACAGATCCGTTGGACAGTTGGCGGGTTGGGTGTCGTGGAACAGGGCTTGGACTTTGGCGTCGAGCAGGTTCTCCAAGCGGACCATTGTTTGTGGGTCCCAGGTTGCTGACCAGCGACCCATCCCGGTCTCGCGATCGATCCACGAATTGAACCGGACAGCCCGCCGTTGTCGCTCCAACCGCTCCAACCCGTCACTGTCACGTTCGAGGCGTCGCGTCTCGGCGCGCACCGTGCGAGCGAACTCGTCGGCGGTCACATTCTCGGCGAGCAGTACAAGACTCGGGGCGGCTTCGACCAACTGTTGGCGTGTCGCCGGCTGCAACTGGGCCAACGCCCGTGTCAACACATCAACATGCGCACCCGAAACCCGCCCCGCTTCCAACGACACCCCCAACTCGGGCACCTGCTCCACCGTCGCGGCGCGTTTGATCACCTGTTCACCATCACGCAAACTGGTCCGAGCGGCCTCGGCCAACGACTTCTCCGGGAACGACGACACCTTCGCCACCAGCCCGGCCAGAAACACCTCGCGCCCCTCAACCCACGATTTCAACCGCCGCAACTCGCCAACCGCGCCCTGAAGCACGGCCCAATCGGCGCAGTCGGCGTCGACTGCCGCCACCCGCCTTACCAGCTCTTGGACCTCGCTGACCTTCATCCACCCATTCTCACAAATGGGTGTTACACGGTCCCTTGGGGGAGAGCTGAGGCGGTCTGTCAACAATTGAAGGAACGTTGAACGACATGGGATGCGGGCCTGTGCCAACCTGTCGATGATGCCGTCATCACGGGTTCTGATGCTGCTCACGGCGATCCTGGTGACAGCTTGCTCCGCCGGCGCAGAGGGATCGGCGGTGACGAGCACTCCACGACTTCCTGCCGAGGCCAGCACCCTGCCCGATTCGTCATCGACGGTTCCAACGCCATCGCCAACGACCTCCGCCACCGACTCAACGACCACAACCGCGCCCGCCGAAACAGCCGCAGCCCCGACCACGATTCCATGGGTCGGTCCGTGCGGTCGACCGGGCGCTGCGCCCGACGCATACGACCACGTAATCTGGATATGGATGGAGAACAAGGATCGGAGTGCGGTGTTCGACTCGAACGACACACCGTTCCTTCACAGCCTCGCCGAGTCGTGTGGAACGGCGTCGAACTACGTCGACCACGGCATCCAACCATCGCTTCCCAATTACATCGCTGCGACGTCAGGCGCGACCCACGGTGTGCACGACGACGGCTTCCCGCGACAGCACAAGTTGCGTGTCGCCAACATCTTCCGTCAGGTACGCGCCATCGGCAAGATGTCGAAGAGCTACGAAGAAGCCATGCCCGGCAACTGCTCGCTGGAATCCAAGGATCGCTACGCAGTGAAGCACAACCCAGCGGCCTACTTCGTCGGTGGCGATGATCGCACCGCATGCGAGCGCGACGATGTGCCGTTCGATCAGTTCTTTGTTGATCTCGCCGGTGATCTTCCCGCTTTCTCCATGATCACACCCGACACCTGCAACGACATGCACGATTGCTCAGTGTCCACGGGTGACAAGTGGTTGGCGGATGTCGTCACCCGCATCGTTTCTTCTCCCACCTATCGTCAGGGCGGGACAGCGCTCTTCGTCGTCTTCGACGAGAGCGAGGGGGCCGGCACGCTGCCTTTCGTCGCCGTCGCACCCTCGATCATCCCCGGCACCATCTCGAACACGCAACTCGATCATTACGCGTTGTTGGCGTTCACCGAGGATGCCCTGGGGATCACGGATCATCTCGGGAAAGCGGCCGACGCGCCGAGCATGGCGGACGCCTTCGGCATCTAAGACGGCAGTGAACTTCTGTAGTCGAAGTCGGTCGCGAACGATGCCCGACGGCCGCTGCCTCCACGGATCTCCCAGCGCAGGACCTCGTCCGTGGAAACCAGCACCTCGCCGCAGATCTCGGTGCCGGGGTGGTCGAATCCGGGGATGCCGCATTGGACGTCGTCGAGATCCGACGCCTCGCCCTCGGCCTCGACGATGATGTAACCGACGACGTCGATCCGCTTGCGCGGCGCGACGTGCTCGACGGTGATGCGTGCCCGGCGGACGGCGTGGACCTCTCCGATCGCCGGCCCGTACAGGTTGGCCACGGTCCCGCCGGCACGGCCGAGGTAGATGTCGGCGAGCGCCTGCATCTGGGCATCGTCGGCGCGCTCGTCGACATACAGCACGACCTCCCACGGCGTGCTCGGTTGGACCTCGTCGTGATAGCGCAGTGACATGACGACCTTGAGGTCCGACAGGTCGAGCGCACCCGCATGACCTTCCTGCACGTGCCACGACAACGTCCCGTAGCAGACGCCGTGAGTTGATGGTCCGCCCGGTCGGCCGTGAACGCTCCGGCAGGGGCAGATGGCGTCGCAGTTGCACGCCTCGAAATACGAGCCCCGAACCCTCCAGCCCTCGGCTTCGACTGCCTCCGTCATGGTTCAGCCCTCCCCGAAACGAGAGTAACATGACGAAAAATCACGAACGGGGGCAGGCGATGGCTTGGACACTGCAAGGCACTTACTTTGAGAATTGCTCGTGCGACACGATCTGTCCGTGCACCTGGTCCGCCCTCACTGCCAGGGCCACGCGCGACCGCTGCCTGGCGATGCTCGCCTTCCACATCGACCGAGGTGACATCGAGGGGGTCGACGTGAGCGGACTGACGTTCGCGTTGGTGGTCGATAGTCCGCCGGTCAGGGCCGACGGTGGATGGAAGCTCGGCGTGGTGATGGACAGCGCGGCCACCGACCAGCAGGCCGGTGCGCTCGGCCGCGTGTTGGGCGGCGAACTCGGCGGACCGCCCGCGATGTTGGGCCCACTCATCGGCGAGATGGCTGGGATCGAGCAAGCTCCCGCGGAGTGGCACCAGTCCGGCGACACGTTCGCGGTGCGTTTCGGTGATCTCATCGACGTCGAGGTCAAACCGCAGCTGTCCGGTGCCCTGTCGGAGCCGGTTCAGCTCCTGAACGTGTTCCACCCCGCCAACACAACGCTGACCGTGTCTCCGGCGACGAAGTCGAAAGTTGATGTGTTCGGAATTCGCTTCGACGGCACCGGCACCAGCGGGTTCAACGCTCCATACGCCTGGTCGGCGTGACTTCAACGGCGGCACCGCTCGAACGTCCGGCGCTGCGCCTCACGACGCAGACCATCGTCATGCTGGGAGTTGGCGCGCTGGCTTGGGCCGGTGTCATCGCCTACGCGCGCCACATGGGGAACAGCGTCGGGACCATGGGCATGCCGTTCGTCGAGTTCATGGGGATGTGGTCGCTGATGATGACGGCGATGATGCTTCCTGCGGTTGCGCCTGTCGCCTCGTTGGTCATGCGCACGATCGGGTCGGATCGACCTCGCCGCTTGGTCCTGTTCGTCGGCGGCTACTTGGTCGTGTGGGCTGCCGCAGGCATTCCCGCCTACGTCGCGCTCCGCATCGTCGAGGATCGCGTCGGCGACGACGCCACCGCCATGCGCACCATCGCAGTCGTCCTGCTCGCCACCGCGGGCATCTACCAGCTGACCCCGCTGAAGGCTGTCTGCCTGCGCCACTGCCGGTCGCCGCTCGGCCAACTCCTGCACTACGGCAACATCAAGGGGCCCGCCAGAGACCTGAAGATCGCATTGCACCACGCCCGCTTCTGCCTCGGTTGTTGCTGGGCCCTGATGGCGCTGTTCATCGCCTTCGGCGTCATGAACCTGTGGGCGATGCTCGGGCTCGCGCTGATCGTGGTCAGCGAGAAGCTGTTGCGCCACGGCGCCACGATCAGCCGCCTCGCCGGTGCGATTTTCATCGCGCTCGCTCTTCTGGTCGCGGCCTCGCCACGTGTAGCCGACGCGCTGGTGCCGTCGATGCCGTCGGGTCCGGCACCGACGATGGACATGTGAGCTATCAGGTCTGGCGCTATCAACCGATGGAGGTTGCCAACCGTCGCCTGGCGGCGACGGTTGCCCATGCGTGAACCAGCGCGATGATCGCTGCGAGCACGGCTATACCAGCTCGTGATTCTTTGATCTGGTGCACGAATTCAGCGATGTCGAGCAATGCGAACAGCGCCGCAAAGGCGATGGTGGTCAGGAGTACAAGCCGACCGTTGGTTCGCCAGGTGAGGAATGCGAGAGCGAGGGAGAGAGCAACCGCGACGGCGACGAGCACTCCCGATTCGATATCGACGCCCAAGACCTTCTCCGAGGCGTGCTCAGCACTTCCCTCATCGCTCGCAGCCGCCTCGGCGCCCTCGCTCGGTCCCTCGACATGGGTCGTGACCCCGGCGGCGTGGTGATCGTTGGCGCTGTGCTCCGCAGCGACACCGATCGCGAACAGAGCCGCGCCCACGATCAAGAGCGCGCTGAGCAACCATCGTGAACCAGTCGTGAGGGTCCAAGTCTCCACGTGTCACTCGTGCACCGTAAATCCTCAGGTCAACTTGAAGGTCAAGACCCCTTATTGATGGGAATGTGTCCGTTGCACCGCCCTGCCGTCACGCCATCGGCCCAGAACCCCACCTATCGGCGAGTTATGGAACGTCGATGACGTTGTCGGCGGGGGAGAGGCGGCGAGGGTGTGGCTCGTGTGGCGGCTGGACGGGCGCGCCATCGACAGGCACGTTTCGCGACAGAAACTCGATGACCGAGTCGGCGAAGATGTCATTGCGGTCGCCAGCGACCATGTGCGCGGCTCCGGCCACGTTCACGTATTCGGCGTGAGGGCACAGCTCCAGGAACTCCTGGGCGCCGGCTTCAGTGAGGATGTCCGAGAGGCCGCCGCGCACCAACAGAGTGGGCAGAGTGAGACTGCGCGCACACGCTTCGAGGCGCGCGTGGCGCTGGTCGAGGTTGCGGACACCGGCACGGAACTTGGGATCCCAATGCCAGTGAAACCGGCCGTCGGCCCCCAGGCGAACGTTCTTGCCCAGACCGACCAGGTTCCGCGGCCTGGCTCGGTGAGGCTGATACGCGGCGATCGCGTCGGCTACCTCTTCCAGTGAATTGAAGCCGTCAGGGCTCTGACTCATGAATGCCCGGATCTTGTCGACGCCCTCGAGCTCTAGGCGTGGCGCGATGTCGACGAGCACGAGTGCGGTGGCGTCGACATGGTCTTCGCCCGCGGCGACCAAGCTGGTGCCGCCGCCCATTGACGCGCCGACCAGCACCGGACGGGGATCACCGATGGCAGCGATTAGCCGCGTGAGGTCATCGACCATGAGGTCTTGGCTGTAGTCGCCGTTGGGATCCCAATCCGAGTCGCCGTGACCACGCGCGTCGAAGGCGACAGCGTGATACCCGGCGGCTCCGAGCCGTTGCCCGGTTCCCTTCCACGCGTGACGTGTCTGGCCGCCTCCGTGCTGCAGCAGAACGAGCGGTCCACTTGTGTCGCCCCAGCTATCACCAGCGATGCGCAGACCACCGGCGCCGATCCAGTAGTGCATTGGCTCTGGCGTCGACGGGAGCCGGCCTCCGGCGCTCATGGACTCGACTGCTTGGTCTCTGAGTGAACGATTCGATGTGTCGGCTGATGCACAAGCGCCATTGGATCCAACGTTAAGACGCAGATCATCACCGAGGCGCCGTCTGATCGGTCATTTCCGGTAGGTCGACGGTGAACGTTGCGCCGTGGGGGTCGGTGTCGGTCACGGTGATGGTGCCGAGGTGGTTGGTGACGACGTCGTCGACGATGGCGAGTCCGAGACCAGTGCCACCGGAGTCTCGCGTTCGGGCGGTGTCGAGTCGTACGAAGCGTTCGAAGATCTGATGTCGGTCGCCGGGAGGGATTCCTGGTCCGTCGTCGGCGACGGTGAGGCGGACGATCCCGGGTGTCGTTTGGAGCGTGATGATGACGTGGCTGGTGGCGTGTTCTTCGGCGTTGCGGATCAGGTTGCGGACCATCCGCCGGAGCTGGAAGTCGTCGCCGTCGGTGACGGCGGCGGTGTCGAGCCCTAGCGTCGTGACTTGAATGTCTTGGCGTCGCAGGGCCTGCAGCGCATCGACGACGATGACCGACAGTTCGACCGGGCCATGTGGTCGCGGGAGCTCGCTATCGATGCGGGCGAGAACGAGGAGGTCGTCGGTGAGGTCCTGGAGTCGTTCGACATCGCCCAAGGTGTCGCGGGCGACGTTTTGCCAGTTAGTGCGCTCGGGGTGGGTGATGGAGATTTCGAGGTCGGCTCGCAGGGCGGCGAGTGGGCCGCGTAGTTCGTGGCTGGCGTCGGCGACGAACTGTCGTTGTTGTTCGATGGATTTGTCGAGTCGGGCAAGTGTTGCGTTCACTGTCGTCGCCAGTTGTCTGATCTCGTCGCGTGCTGAGGGAACCCCAACGCGGCGATGAAGGTCGCTGGTGGTGATGTCGGCCATCGTGCTGGTGATGTTGCGGACCGGTCGAAGAGTTCGCCCGACGGCCCACCAGGTAACAGCGGCGACTACGAGGAGCAGCATCGGAAGTCCAACCGCGAGAACGGTGACGATGGCGGTCGTCGTGTCGTGGGCGTCGTCGAGGTTCTCGCCGGCATAGACGGTGAGTGTTCCCGCCGTGGTCTCTGCGTTCATGACCATGACCCGCATGGGCCGCTCATCGAGCGGTGGGATCGGAATCGTCAGTTTGAGCGCGTTGACGCCGGCGGGGCGAGCGGTGGAGATGGCCGGTTCACCGGTGATGTTCTCTGTCGAGGCAATGACCGAGCCGGCTTGATCGATGACCTGCACGAATGCGGTTTCTTCACCCGGGAGCGCAAGTTGGCGGGGGAGCGCGCCTGCCTCGGCAAGCGCTGTGACGTCGCGAGCGCGAAGGGTTGCGGCTGTGGTCGCAGCATTGTCGAGCCGTCCGCGGAGCATGGCCACCAGCAGCAGGGCCCCGATCGTGAGGGCGACACCGACGGTGACGCAAGCAACGGCGGCGACGCGGACGCGAAGCCCGACACGTCGCAGGAGCGAGTCAGCGGCCATCGGGCACGAGGCGGTAGCCGGCGCCTCGAACGGTGCGAAGGCTTTTGGTGCGAAAGGGTCTGTCGATCTTGCGGCGGATGTTGGACATGTGCACCTCGATGACGTTCGGGTCACCGTCGTAGGCGAAGTCCCACGCGTGCTCGAGCAAATCGGCCTTGGAGATGACCTCTCCGTTGCGTCGGGCGAGGAACTCGACGATCGAGAACTCCTTCGCGGTCAACTCGATCAATGAGCCGCCACGGCTGCAGGTGCGAGCGGCCGGGTCGACGACGAGATCGCCGACAGTGATCTGCACGGGTCGCTCCGCCGCGCCGCGGCGTAGAAGCGCTCGAAGGTGCGCAACAAGGACGACATACGAGAACGGCTTGGTGAGGTAGTCGTCGGCGCCGGTGTCGAGTGCTTCGGCTTCGTCGAGCTCGCCCTGTTTCGCGGTGAGCATCAGGATCGGTGTCCAATTGCCCAGGTCTCGGAGCCGTGCGCAGACCACGAAGCCGTTGATCTTGGGCAACATGATGTCGAGCACGATCGCGTCGTAGGCGTTCTCGGAGGCCAACCAGAGACCCTGTTCGCCGTCGAGCGCGTTGTCGACGGCGAATCCCTCGGCCTCCAACCCGCGCCGCAACGTCGCCGCGAGCCGCTTGTCATCTTCGACCACGAGGATCCTCACGTCCTCA
This sequence comes from Ilumatobacteraceae bacterium, assembly GCA_031370825.1. GTDB lineage: Bacteria > Actinomycetota > Acidimicrobiia > Acidimicrobiales > Ilumatobacteraceae > JAENVT01. The sequence goes on along the minus strand of JANMRB010000040.1, from coordinate 2,526 downwards.
GCGTGCCAGACGAACCTGAAGCTCGACTGAAGTGTCGCTTCAGGTCGCTTCGGGTCAGCTCAAGGTGCAAAGGCGCACCGTGTCGACATCGGGACGGATTCGCCGGCCCGAGCAATGAAAGGAACACCTTCCAATGACCTCCCGATTGAAGAAGGCCACCTACACGACCATGGTCGGTCTCGGCCTGTTCGCCGGAGCCGCCGGGATCGCCTCGGCGTCCAGCGGCGGCGGAACCACCCCGACTCCGGCACCCCCTGCCGTCGTGGCCCCTCCCGCCGACAACACGGCAGCCGATGCACCGGAGGCCAACGACACCCCGGACGCCCCGGAAGCTCCCGGGACCGAGGCCAACGACGCGACGGAGGCCAATGACGCGACAGAGGCGAATGACGATTCCGACGCCAACGAGGGCCCCGGCGACAGCGGTCTCAATTGCGAAGACGGCATCGACACTGCGACCGGCGCACAGTGCGACGGCGGACCTGCAGCCAACCAGGCCAACGATCCGGCTGAAGCGGGTCAGCCCGCTGAGTCCAACGGCTGAACTCAGGTTCTAGCGGCAATCACAGAGGCGGAGGATCGCATGATCCTCCGCCTCTGCCATCACGGGGCGGGAACCGTGCCCGCAGTACTGGCGTCCAAGTTGTTATGCGTTGCGTGATCGTTGTTGCCGCCCTGTCGCTGCTCGTCGCCTGCGGCGCCACCGAGCCTCAAAGTGGTACGAACGGCCGAGTCAGCGGCCACGCCCTTGCCGGCCCCACGTGCCCCGTCGAGCAACCCGGCGATCCCAATTGCCAACCGAAACCAGTGCAAGGCAGCGTTCAGTTCGCACAGGGTGAGCACGTTGTCAGCGCGGTGCGCATCGACGCCAGTGGTGCCTTCGCCGCTGAGATTCCCGCAGGGACCTACACCGTCACGGTCGACACGGGCGGCAACGCCTTCCCGGTGTGCGCGCCGGTCGGGGTCGAGGTTCGCGCTGATGCCGATGCTGTCGTCGACATCAGTTGTGACACCGGTATCCGCTGAGACCAGTCACCGCTGCCGCCGCGGCGGAGTTCGTGCTCGAAGGCCTGCGCTTTAGTCGGAGTGCCTGAACAAGGATTCGTCCAGATCTAGATTTGCGCGGGATTGCGACCCAAACAGCGGCTCTGCAAGGCTGCCCATCAGTGAGAAAACGACCGGCGATGCTGATAGCGGCCACGATCTGGATGGCGGCTTGCGGGAGCAGTTCGAGCGGCGGGACGAAACTGGCCCTCGGCACGGAGGCGGTCGTCGCCTACACCGCTCAGGCCAGCGGGACCACGCGTGCGGTTGACACCACGCTAGGGGTCACCGTGATCGCCGTTCGCGCAGGTACGCAGGCCGACCTTGTGGCGGGCGGGTTCCAGGTCGACGACAAGGACAAAGACTCGGTCCCCTACTACGTCGACGCGCGCTACTCGAACAAGGGCACAGGACCCGCGACGCGCAGCCTCAGCGTCGGCATGGAGGACACCAAGGGCAACTCGGTTCCGACGACACTTGTTTTCGATCTCGGTGGCGTGCCGTTTGCGCCATGTGAGGATCACAACGACCCGGCCAAAGCGCTCGAGCCGGGGGAGCGCTATGAAACTTGCACATTGTTCCTTGTTTCACCCGGTACCAAGTTGGACAGAGTGCGGTTCGTCAGTCAGGCGCCCGACGCGACGATCACATTTACCGACTGGGCGACGAAGTAAGCGCGCGAATCAAGATCGTCCGGTCGGTATCAGCGACGTGTTCTGGGGATCTACCAAACACGAGGCTGCTGAAGGGTGTGTGGTCGGGTGCGCAAGGTGTCGTTGCTGCAGTTCCAAGCGCGAGTGAATGGGCGGACGGCCCACGTCAAGATCTTCCCGAACAGGGTCGTGTGGACGGTCGCCGGCGCCAGCAGCAGGACAGAGATGGTCCCGGTCGTCGCGATCTCAGCGATCATGACCGGCAAGACGGCGAACAGCAAATGGAGTCTTGTCGTGCTGACGAACGGCAAGATGATCGAGTTCGTCGTCGACAAAGCGATCGCCGAACAGGCGGCGCCGATCCTTCAAGAACTGATCGCCGAACAGGCGGCGCCGGTCGATATCTGAGCCTTCAGTGTCCGCGCACATCTTCCGATACACCAGAGCGGGACGCGGAGATTCTCAGGAGCAACTAGTGCAGACAAACCAATCTCAGATGCAGGCGGCACCGCTCCACGACCGCAGCGAGTTCGCGACCTATCAGTTGATATTCGGCAGAGTTGTGATCGGACAGTGCTCCCCGCCAGTCTCGTCCGGTTCGCCGTCGACCTTGAACGATCAAGATCCCGTTTCGCTAGCGCGATAGTGGAGCGGGTGACGGGAATCGAACCCGCATAGCCAGCTTGGAAGTTTGATTTGCACGACTTTCTGACCAGCGTGGCTGTGGCCTTGACCTGGTCCAATGAAGAAATCGCAGTCCGCCATTTTCCGTCGTGATCCGCCATTTTCCGCTGGAAAGGGCACAGAAAGGGCACGCCGAGGTCTTTTC
>JANMRB010000308.1:0-3474 GCA_031370825.1 Ilumatobacteraceae bacterium | reverse complement strand
GGGCTCCGAGCGCCATAGAAACACGACGTCTGCCCGACCGTCACCACCCAGATTCTCATCCAACGAGAGCGGCACCGCCAGGGGCCATCAGAGCTAACCCACCAATCGCCAATGCCCAGTATGAGAATCGGTGGCTCGGCCCATCGACGCAAACCCCACCGAAGCCAGGTCTAGCCGAGAGCATGCAGTAAGAGTTGGTGAGGTTGTTGAGATCGGTGCGGCCGTCGTGGCGCCACCAGATGACGTGGTGCAACTTGGTGCGGCTGTACCGGACATCGCAGCCGGGGATCGCACACGTCGCATACAGCGCACCCAACGCACGACGCTGCGCCCGGTTCGCAACCCGCGTGCTGCGACCGAGGTTCAACTCACCGGGGGCGTCGATGATCACCCCGTTACGAACCACCACCGTGCACACCTTGGCGACCCGGTACAGGTCGGCGAGGACACGGTCGGGGAGATCGACGGGTAATCCCCAATCGATCACCGGTCGACCATCAGGGCATGGATGGGTGTGATCGACGACGACAACGATCTCGGGTCGACCCAACCTGGAACCGCCGCCCTCGAGCAGCAGAGCGAGCACGGCGTGAGCGCGCAGGAACGATTGCTTGGCGAGCAGATCCGTTGGGCAGTTGGCGGGCTGGGTGTCGTGGAACAGGGCTTGGACTTTGGCGTCGATCAGGTTCTCCAAGCGGACCATCGTTTCTGGGTCCCAGGTTGCTGACCAGCGTCCCATTCCGGTCTGGCGATCGATCCACGAATTGAACCTGACCGCCCGCCGCTGTCGCTCCAACCGCTCCAACCCGTCACCGTCACGTTCCAGGCGTCGCGTCTCGGCGCGCACCGTACGAGCGAACTCATCAGCGGTCACATTCTCGGCAAGCAACACCAGAGATGGGGCGGCCTCGATCAGCTGTTGGCGTGTCGCCGGCTGCAACTGCGCCAACGCCCGTGTCAGCACCTCGACGTGCGCGCCCGACACCCACCCCGCCTGCAACGACACCCCCAGCTCGGGCACCAACTCCACGGTCTCGGCGCGTTTGATCACCTGCTCACCCTCACGCGAACCGGTCCGTCCTGCTTCGGCCAAAGACTTCTCCGGGAACGACGACACCTTGGCCACCAGCCCTGCCAGAAACACCTCGCGCCCCTCAACCCACGATTTCAACCGCCGCAACTCACCAACCGCGCCCTGCAGCACAGCCCAGTCGGAGCAGTCGGCATCGACTGCCGCCACCCGTCCCACCAGCTCTTGGACCTCGCTGACCTTCATCCACCCATTCTCACAAAGGGGTGTCATACAGTCCCGAGAATCGGGGATGCCCGTGATTTACCGAGGAATTATCGTGGTTGACCCGGTTTGACCGGCGCCAGGCTCTACGGTCTTGGCGATGGCAACCTTCGAACGGCGCCATCGTTGCCGCCGGTGGCCAGCGTGCGTTGTGATGGTGGTCGGGGTGCTCCTGGCTGCCGCTGGTTGCACGTCGACATCGCGAGCGACGCCGTCGGTCACTGAACCATCGACCACGGCATCGTCGTCGGCCGTTCCCACGACCCCGGACGAAACCGAAGTCGTCGGCACGGATGAACCCGATCCGACCACTACCACGAGCACGTCCACGACGACGATTGAGCCGACGACGACCACCACCACGACCACGACGACAGTCCCCGGCGTCTACTCGCACACAGGCGTCGGCCAGCTGAGCCCAGCTGTTGCGAACGCCAAGAACTACGTCTACGTCCCGAGCAACGGCGACGGTTCGGTCACGGTGATCGATCAGGAGACGATGCAGATCGTCGCCCACTACAAGGTCGGCAAGCTCCCTCAACACGTTGTCGCCTCGTGGGATCTCACCAAGCTGTACGCAACGGTCAGCGCCGCCAACAGATTGGTCGAGATCGACCCAGCGACTGGGGAGAAGGGCGCCTCGATCCCGGTCGCTGCGCCCTACAACCTGTACTTCACACCCGATGGCTCGACCGCGATCGTCATGGCCGAGCGCATGAACCGCATCGATTTCTACGATCGACTGACATGGAAACGGCGCATGTCGGTGCCGGTTCCTTGCAACGGGGTGAACCACGCCGATTGGTCGGTGGACGGCGCATGGTTCTTGGCGACTTGTGAGTTCTCCGGCGACCTACTCAAAGTGGACACCGCGACAGGCGAGATCCTCAACGTGTTGCCGCTCGAGCCGGGTTCGATGCCCCAGGACCTGCGCCTCGCACCAGACGGAACCAAGTTCTACGTGGCGGACATGGAGCACGGCTGCGTCTGGATCATCGACGCAGATGGCACGGCCGTCATCGGATCGATCGAGACGGGCGTCGGCCCACACGGGATCTACCCGAGTCGGGATGCTTCGTTGGTGTACGTGACCAATCGCGGACGAACGGCGCACAACGCCGGAAGGAGATCGAGACCTGGCGAGGGATCGGTCAGCGTGGTCGACCCGAAGACCGACACTGTGGTCGCGACGTGGCTGATCCCCGACGGTGGTTCTCCGGACATGGGCGGCGTGTCAGCCGACGGTAAGCGGCTGTGGCTCTCCGGCCGGTACGACGCGGAGGTCTACGTCTTCGACACGACCACAGGCGAAATCGTCGCGACCATTCCCGTGCCGAGCGGTCCGCACGGCCTGGCCGTCTTCCCACAACCGGGGCGATACTCACTCGGCCACACCGGTAACTATCGATGAGCACCGACGGTCGGCGCCGGCAACTGTTCGGGCGACGACAGCTCCTCTTGGGTGGCGGAACATTTCTCGCCGGAATGGCCGGCGTCGCACTGTGGGCAGAAACCCGACCGACGTCGCGCACCGCATCATCGGCTACCAACACAGCGCCCGGGACGAAATCCCCGACGACTCGAGCACCTGCTGCTTCGCAATCGACGGTGACACAGACGTCCATCACGACACCTGCAACCACAACGCCAGAAACAAGCACTACAGCGATCAGCACCACCAAGATCAGCACGACCGACGTCAGCAGCACGGCCGTGCAACAAGTAGTCACCGGTCCCGCCACGTACGTCGACCACGGACCGACCACCGTGAACAACGTCGCCCTGACCTTCCACCTCGGCGGCGATGCCACGTTGGTCGGCGAGTTGCTGGACCTCTTGAAGGCCAGCGGCACGACGTCGACGTTGTTCGCCATCGGAGACTGGCTGACTGCCAATCCGGAACTCGGACATCGAGCGGTCGACGACGGACACGAGCTCGGCAATCACACGAAGAGCCACAAGTCGATGCTCAAGCTCTCGCGAGCCGCCCTGCGCGATGAGATCGTCGGGGGCGGCGAGGCACTTGTGCCATTCATCGGTTCGATCGGAAAGTGGTTCAGGCCATCGGGCACGGACGTGCCGACAGCCCTCATCCTCGAGGAGGCCGGTCTGGCCGGGTACGCCGTCTCCGTCGGCTACGACATCGATTCGCTCGATTACACCGAACCAGGCGCGAACGC
>JANMRB010000283.1:0-3304 GCA_031370825.1 Ilumatobacteraceae bacterium | reverse complement strand
GGTTCGGTACGCGTGCCGGCGGTCCCGGCCTGGTGGCGGTGCCGCGCGCAACATAGCCATTTTCGCTATTTCGAGCGCGTCATCACCACCGTCGCCAGGTCGGTTCGGGCCGGCTGTCGCGTGCGCTCGACGAGGGCGTCGGGCCGGGAACCGGTCCTCGAGCACCGAGTCTCCGAACCAGGCACGGTCGTTGCTCACGGGCATTCTCCTTCGATCGAGCTGGGTGCCGGATGACCGCGTCACTGTAGCCAACGTCAACTCACGGCCCGACAGCTCCCACCTCGGCTGTTCCGCTCACTACTCGGTCGGCGCCGCGTTCGAGCAACACCGAGCACTTCGCCGCCCATCCAGAGTCAGTCACGGCCACCGAGTCGACGACCCCGTGAGCCTCGACGGCGTCGCCATCGAGCACACGGGAATGAAACGCAATCGTCAGCCGCCGAATGGCGTCGTCACCCGCCCACGCCATCAACATGTTGGCGATGTAGCCGAGATTGAGCGGTCCCTGATTCACGGTGCGGCCGCCAAGACCCATCGCGGCAGTCGCATGGCGGTCCCAATGGATCGGGTAGGGGTCGCGCAGGATCGCCGCCATCGTCTTCATCCTCTGGGCATCGACCGATGCAACCGCGAACGGAGGGATGCGGTCGCCGACCTGGGGTGTGTCGGTCATCGCACAAACCGCCAGCGGTTGGTGACGCGAGCGGCGAGCCCGCCATCCGGTTCGAACAACTCGATCGAGAAGGCGATGTCGTCGTGCACCGGCTGACCGTGAGGATCGCTCGTGCGCTCGGCGCTGACGATGCCGCCGTCTATGCGGTACTGACATCGCTCGCGCAACGGACGCAGGTACTCCCAGTCGTATCCCAGCAGCGTGACCGAGCCGGCCCGGCCGTCCGCACCACCGAGCTCGAACAGCTCGCCGATCGAGATGCCGACGCCCTGGATCGGAACGTGGAAGAGAGCGATCGGGTGCGCCAGGTCGTCGGCCATCGGAGCACGTTCGGTGCAGTCGGTCAGCAATGCGTTCTCCCAGTGGGCGATCGTGTACTCGCCGCCCGGAAATCGTCGCCCGACCAGTGCTTCAAGTTCAGGGTCGGTCACGTGGCCGCGCCCCACCAGGCGGCACGGGTCAGCGGATAGCGCTCGCGGTACTGGTCGCTCCGCGATGACAGGACGGCTTCGTCGACAGGTTCGATCTGGCGCTGTTCGGTCGCCCGGTCGTCAGCGTAGTGGGGAGCGAGGTCGAAGCAGCCTGGAACGGGATCGACGCGTTCGAGGCGGAGGCTGGCGATCAGGTCGCGCATCGCGCCCGCAATCACGTGGTGGTGCTGACTCGCCTGGTGCTCGATGAAGGCGTCGTAGTCGTCGAAGGCGAGCACGGCCTGATAGGTCGCCGGTTCGGACAACCGCGTGTACTCGTACCGACGGATGCCACGCTCGCGTTCGAGTGTCGCCGCGGCGAGCTCGCGAGCGGCTGCTTCAAACGCCGCCTCACGACCGGGGAGGACCGTGATGTGGGCGTGTACGACGACCATGTCCAGAAGCTAACCGCCAGAACCTAACCGGTTGGTATGTTCGGGGCTGTGCACGTCGACTTGTTCAGCGCGGAGACACAGGAGGACTGGTATCCGACGTATCAGTACCTGCGCGACGAGCAGCCCGTGTACCGGACTCCGGGAACCGACGACTACGTGATCAGCCGATACGACGACATTATGCACGTCCTGCGCCACCAGAAGACCTTCCCGACCGGCGCCAGCAAGCGTCGATCGCTCGCAGCGCAGCAGGTATACGACCGCGGCGGTTGGGAACGGATGACGCCGCTCGGCACCAACCCACCGATCCACCGCCACTACCGCGACCTGGTCGACCATTTTCTCGGAGGCGACGGTCTTGAGCAATGGCGGCCGTTCATCGAGCGATCCATCGACGAGTTGTTCGCCGCCTTCGAGGGCGATGGGACTGTCGAGTGGATCTCGCAGTACTCGTCGAAGCTTCCGGCGCGTGTGATCACCCACATACTCGGGTTACCGAGCGGCGACCTCGAACAACTCCGGGCCTGGAGTTCGGCGTGGGTGTTGCCGTTCATCCGCAAACTCGAACCCGACGAGGACATCTGGGTCGCCGAACAGGTCGTCGAGTTCTACGACTATCTGAAGGCAGCGATCGACGACAAACGGGTGAACCCCAGCGACGACATCATCACGGCCCTGGTGCATGCAGAGTTCGCCGGCGATCGGCCGCTCACAGATCAGGAGATCGTCACGATCGTCGACCACCTTTTCATCGGTGGAAACGAGACCACGACGTTTGCGATGGCATCCGGTCTGTGGATCCTCCTGCGCGAACCGGGGCTGTACGACCTAGTCGCCGGTGATCGGAAACTGATCCCCGATCTTGTCGAGGAGGTGCTTCGCATCGAGTCGCCGACGCAGGGCTTGTGGCGCGCCGTGGCCGAGGACACAGTGATCGGTGGCGTCGAGATCCCGGCCGGGTCCACGGTGCACCTGCGATACGCCAGCGGCAACCGCGACGAACGGGTCTTCGCCTGCCCCGCCGAACTCGACCTCGATCGGTACAACTCCCGGCGCCACCTGGCGTTCTCGCTCGGCGAGCATCACTGCCCGGGTGCCGGACTGACCAGGCTCGAACAAGCGCTCACGTTCGAAGCGATCTTTGACCGTCTCCCGAATCTGTGGTTCGCCGAGGGCCGCAACGACTTCACGCACGTCCCGATGTTTGCGATGCGCTCGTTGCGTGAGCTACACCTCCAATTCGACCCCGTCACCAGCCGATGACCGAGCAAGCACCGGCGTGACGATCTTCGACCGACTCCGAATGGACGATCGCGTTAAGCGTGAACGGACGCTGGATCCGCGGTAACTCGACCAGATCCGAAGTCATTGGCTGATTGGCGCTCGCCAGAAGCAGCACTCGCCCGCCCATACCGATGGCGGTTCCGATCTCGAGGAAGACGTTCGGGGAAGCACCGTCGAGCACCCCTAGGACCAAGTCGGCAGCACGAATAGCGTTCCGGTCGCCGCGCGGGATCCACAGCGCTACGGCCTGCTCTTCGAGTCGGTTGCCGGGTACCGTTCGAACCTCATCAATCCGCTTCCGCCGATGACCTCGAGAGGCTCGACCTCGAGCCGTGACCACGTGCTCAACGGGGAATGATCGTGCCCATGTTCATGATGCCATTCGGATCGAACGCGCGCTTCAGCGTCTCGAGCATCGGGTACGACGAGCCGTACTCGTCCGTCACCCATGCGGCCCGGGCCTTGCCGATGCCGTGGTGGTG
>JANMRB010000229.1:0-17311 GCA_031370825.1 Ilumatobacteraceae bacterium | reverse complement strand
GCATCATCTGGGTTCGGTTGTTGCCTCCGTAGGCGACGTACGGGGGCGCCCATGTCGCGCCGGAGTTCGGCGCGGCGACGCTCATTCGTTTGTAGCTGTTGACGGTGGGGTTGGTGATTGCCGCCATCGCGTGCGCATGCGTGAGAACGCCGGCGCAGAAGTTGTAGCCAAGCGGGGTCAGCCCGAGCCCGTACTTGTCGCGTCCCTTCCCGCCGGCTTCGAACAGGTTCTTCCTGGCGCCGGCCGACCACAACGACGTGTTCATGTGCAGGCCATTGCCCGTGAAATGGGTGAACGGCTTAGGCATGAAGGTGGCGGCCATACCGAAGTCGTGCGCCACGACGTGCACCATGTATCGGAAGAAGATCAGCCGGTCGGCGGTGGTCAGCGCGTCGGCGTACTTGAAGTTCTGCTCGAACTGCCCGTTACCGTCCTCGTGATCGTTGGCGTAGTTCTCGAACCCGAGGAGGTTCATGTATCGCGAAATCGTGGTCAGGTAGTCGAACATGCGGGTGAGGCCCTTGGCGTCGTAGCACGGCGCGTCCTGCGTGTCGAGCTCGTCGGCGAGCCCGATGCCGCCTTCGGCCTTGCGGCGAACGAGGTGGTACTCGGCCTCGACGCCGACCATCAGCTCCATTTCACGATCTTGCCGGAGCCGGTCGAGAGCACGCCCGAGGATGACTCGCGGCGTGTACGGCCACAACTCACCCTCGACCTTGATGTCGCACATCACCACGGCAACACCGTCGCGCCACGGCAGCTTGAAGTAGCTGTTCGGGTCGGGCGCAGCGATCATGTCGGGAGAGGCGGGCGATTGTCCCATTGGCCCGGCCGCAAAGCCGGCGAACCCAGCCCCCTCGCAGACCACGTCCATCGCCGACGCGGGCACGAGCTTGGCGCACGCCCGTCCGTGCATGTCGACGAACATCGTCATGAAGAACTCGATCCCGTCCTGCGCGGCCCGAGCCTCAAGAATCTCGCGGGTCTCGCTCATTTTCTCCCCTTGTGATCATCGTGGATGCAACTGTCCACGTGCCCCGATGCGTTGCGGGGGATAGTAGTCGACTTCGCTACCCGCTGTTTACTGTCAGTAGTCAACGTGTACCATGAGGAAACACGGCACAGGAAGAGCTACTGGGCAGAAAGGGACGCAGGATGTGTGGCATCGTGGGGATTCACCTGCTCGACGATGAGCTCGAGTCCCAGCTCGGCCGGCTGTTGTCGGCGATGCTGATCCAGATGACCGACCGCGGCCCCGACTCATCCGGCGTCGCGATCTACGGCGATGTCGCCGCCGAGGGCCTGCTGAAGTATTCGTGCCGGGCGGAGCGCGCCGACGTCGACTGGCGGCGCGTCGCCGACCAGCTCGGCGCGATGTATGTCGCCCACGGAGACGGGAGCGTGCTCATCGGGCCACCCGGATTGCGCGAGGTGTTGGAAGCTGACGGCATCCGGGTGGTGTCGACCGGTCGGGCCGTCGAGGTGTTCAAGGAGGTCGGGCTGCCCATCGACGTCGTGCAGCGATTCGATGTGACCAGCCGGCACGGGTACCAAGGGGTCGGGCACACCCGCTTGGCGACGGAGTCGGCCATCACCACCGACGGATCCCACCCGTTCTCCACCCACGACGACCTGTGCGTCGTGCACAACGGCAGCTTCTCCAACTACTTCAGCGTCAAGCGCGATCTCGAGGCCATGGGCGAGCAGTTCCTGACGTTGAACGACACCGAAGTCGCTGCCCGACTGATCGGCTACGAGATGAACCACGGCCGTGATCTCGGCGACGCCCTCAAGATATTGCAGAAACAGCTCGACGGCTTCTACACATTGCTTTGCGCCACCGAGAACCAGTTCGCCGTCGTCCGCGATCCGGTGTCGTGCAAGCCGGCGGTCGTCGCAGTGCACGACCGGTACGTGGCGATGGCGTCGGAATACCGCGCCTTGACCGAGCTGCCCGACATCGACAAGGCGAATGTGTTCGAGCCGATCCCGACCGAGATCTACGTCTGGAGCCGGCCTTGACCACACTCACGCCGACGCTGTTCGACTGCGAACAGCGATCTGTGCGCGACATCAACATCGAGCTGCGCGAGCTCGAACCCGGATCCATCGTGCGGATCGTCAACCCGAAGGGCAGGCACAACCTAGCTGTTGGTTTGATGAAGCATCTCGATATCACCTTCGACGGCAGCGTCGGCCACTACATCGGCGGCTTGTGCGACGGTGTGGAGATCCAGATCAACGGATTCTGCGGCTGGGGAGTCGGCGAGAACCTGATGAACGGAGTGATCCGGGTCGCCGGCAACGCCAGCGAACGGGCCGGGGCGACGGCACACGGCGGCACGCTGGTGATCGAGGGCGACGCCTCGACTCGCGCCGGCATCTCTCTCAAGGGTGGCGCTATCGCGGTCGGTGGCAATGTCGGCGACTTCAGCATGTTCATGGCCCAAGCCGGCACCCTGCTCGTCGGTGGTCACGCCGGACATGCGCTCGGCGATTCGCTCTACGAGGCGGTCATCTACGTCGCCGGCTCGGTGGACAGCCTCGGCAGCGACGCCCGCTACGAGGATCTCGGCGACGACGATGTTGCGACGGTGACCAACCTGTGCGCCGTGGCGGGTTTCGACCACATCGATCCTCAGAACGTCAAGCGCATCGCATCGGCGAAGCTGCTGTACAACTTCGACGCACTGAAGGCGCAGAAGTACTGATGACCGGTGCGGCAACTCCTGTGAATGCTCCGGCGTCACGTCATTTCCCGCTCCGCGAGAGCTACACGTTTCCCCCGGCTGTCATCGACCAGATCCATGGGATGGCCGAAGAGGGAAGATACGAGATCCGCGGATGGGGCGCCAAGCGGAAGCTGCCGACGTTCGACGACCTCGTCTTCATCACGGCCTCGGCATCGCGATATCCGATGGAGGGCTACCGCGAGGCGTGCTCGACAGCGACGGTGCTGGGTTCGCGCCACGCCAGCAAGCCACTCGAGCTCGACATCCCCATCACGATCGCGGGGATGAGCTTCGGCGCACTGTCAGGTCACGCCAAGGAGGCCCTCGGCCGGGCGGCCACGGCGATGGGCACGTCGACCACCACCGGAGACGGTGGCATGACAGCCGAAGAGCGTGGCGCGTCGAAGCACCTCGTCTACCAGTGCCTGCCCTCGCGCTACGGGTTCAACCCAGCTGACTTGCACAAGGCCGACGCCATCGAGATTGTGCTGGGGCAGGGCGCCAAGCCTGGCGGCGGCGGCATGCTGCTCGGGCAAAAGGTCAGTCCGCGCGTGGCCGGCATGCGAACGCTGCCGGCCGGCATCGACCAGCGCTCGTCGTCACGTCACCCCGACTGGACTGGTCCCGACGACCTGGTCATCAAGATCGAGGAGCTGCGGGAGGCGACCAACTGGGAGAAGCCGATCTACGTCAAGGTCGGCGCCACCCGTGTGGCCTACGACGTCAAGCTTGCCGTTGCCGCCGGCGCCGACGTCGTCGTCGTCGACGGGATGCAGGGCGGCACCGGCGCGACGCAGGACGTCTTCATCGAGCATGCCGGGATTCCGACGCTGGCTGCGGTGAGGATGGCGGCCGAAGCTTTGCGCGAGATCGGCAAACACCACGAGGTGCAACTGATCGTCTCGGGCGGGATCCGCACCGGCGCCGATGTGGCCAAGGCCCTCGCACTCGGCGCCGACGCCGTCTCGATCGGGGTGGCGTCGATGATCGCGCTCGGTTGCAACAGGCCCTCGTGGTTCGGCGCCGCCGATGCGCAGTGGGTCGACGCGTCGGCCGACTACGCCGAGCTCGGCACGCAGGCCGGCTACTGCCACCACTGCCACACGGGCAGGTGCCCGGTGGGAATCACCACGCAGACGCCAGAGCTCGAGGCCCGGCTCGATCCGGTCGTCGGCGCACAGTGGGTGACGAACTACCTCCGTGGTCTCACCATGGAGCTCACCACGCTCGCTCGCGCCTGCGGAAAGAGCGATGTGCACCACCTCGAGCCGGAGGATCTGGTCGCCCTTACGATCGAAGCGGCGGCAATGGCCCGGATCCCTCTCGCCGGCACCGACTGGATCCCGGGGTGGTCACGATGAGTACGAATGGGTTGGGCCGTAGGACGAAGTATCCCGCCAAGTACTCGGCGTTCAGCCTGATCAAGCATGGGTTGACGAAAGCCGACTGGCCGCAGGCGTGGCGTAAACATGAGCTGAAGTCGAGCTACGACGTGGTGATCGTCGGCGCGGGAGTGCACGGATTGGCCACCGCCTACTACCTGGCGACCAACCACGGGATCACCAATGTCGCCATCCTCGACAAGGGTTACGTGGGTGGCGGCGGGTCCGGTCGTAACACCGCGATCGTGCGATCCAACTACCTCACGCCCGAAGGTGTCAGGTTCTACGACCGTTCCGTGAAGCTCTACGAAGGTCTCGCGGCGGATCTGAACTTCAACATCATGTTCGGGCAGATGGGCCACCTCACCTTGGCCCACAACGATTCGTCGCTTCGCACGATGCGCTGGCGGGCCGAGGTGAACAAGCTCGAAGGCATCGACTCTGAAGTGATCGGACCTGACGACATCAAGAAGCTGGTGCCCTACATGGACACCTCGGAGAACACTCGCTACCCGATCCTCGGCGCGTTGTATCACCCGCCCGGAGGCACCGTTCGCCACGACGCCGTCAACTGGGGATATGCCCGTGGCGCCGACGTGCGCGGTTGTGAGATCCACCAGCAGACGGAGGTGCAATCGATCGAGACCGTCGACGATCGGGTCGTCGCCGTCGACACCAGCCGCGGACGAATCGCCACATCGACGGTCGTCAACTGCACGGCAGGCTGGGCGAGTCTGATCAACGCGATGGTGGGGCTGAAAATGCCGCTCGTCACCCATCCACTGCAGGCTGCGGTCACCGAGCCGGTGAAGAAGTTCCTCAACGCCGTGGTGGTCTCCGGTTCGCTGCACGTCTACGTCAGCCAGACCGACCGCGGCGAGTTGGTGTTCGGCGCCTCGACTGATCCGTACCCGAGCTATTCGATGCGGGGCTCGCTCGCGTTCACCGAGGAGTTGGCCGGGCATGTGCTCGAACTGATGCCGGGCATCGCCAAGATGCGTCTGCTGCGGCAATGGGCCGGATTGTGCGACATGACCCCCGATTTCAGCCCGATCATGGGCATCACACCCGTCAAGGGTTTCCTGGTCGATGTCGGCTGGGGCACCTACGGGTTCAAGGCCGGGCCGGTGTCGGGCGAGTCGATGGCGCAACTGGTCGCCACCGGAATCACGCCGGAGAACATCGCGTCATTCGACCTCGCCCGGTTCCCGGAGGGACGCCTCGTCGGTGAGAAGGGTGCTGCGGCAGTTGGACATTGAGTCGGCGGCGGACGCTCGGAGGAGCGAGTCATGATCCAGGTGCCATGCCCGTGGTGTGGGCCGCGCAACTCGATGGAGTTCCGAGCCGTCGGTGAATCGAAGAGCCGACCCGATGTGTCGACCACGACGCCCGAACAGTGGCGTCACTACCTGTACACGAAGTCGAATCTCGCCGACTGGGTGACCGAGACGTGGTATCACCGCGCCGGTTGCCGCCGCTACTTCGCGGTCGAGCGGCACACGGTCACCAACGACATTCGCGAGAGCCGCCTTCCCGCCGCCCAACTCCGTCGCCAATCGGATTCGGGGTCATGAGCACCGCTGTCACCACCGGTCGCAGACTGGCCCCTCAGGCCGGTGAGGTCATCGACCGCCGGGCGCCGCTGTCGTTCAGATGGGACGGCAAGACCTACACCGGTTTCGTTGGTGACACCATTGTCTCGGCGCTCGTCGCGAGCGGCGTCGACGTGTTCTCGCGGAGCTTCAAGTACAAGCGGCCGCGTGGTGTGCTCTCGGCGACGTTCCACGACCCGGGCTGCACCGTGCAGGTCGGCGACGAGCCGAATGTCCGGGCCGCCCATCGACGGCTCGCCGCCGGAATGGAAGTGAGCCCGGAGAACGTGTGGCCGTCGCTGAAGTTCGATGTAGGCGCCGCAAATCAGTTGCTTGGCCGGTTCCTGTCGAGCGGCTTCTACTACAAGACGTTCATCAAGCCGCAGCGGCTGTGGCCGGCCTATCAGCAGATCCTTGGCCGCTTCGCTGCGGGCGGTGTCACCGCAGCCGATGCCGAGCACGGCTACTTCGACAAGCGCTACATCCACGTCGACGTCTGCGTCGCCGGTGGCGGGCCGGCGGGCATGGCGGCCGCAGTCGCCGCCGCCGAATCCGGCGCCAGCGTGCTGCTTGTCGACGAGGAGTACGAACTCGGCGGCCACCTCCGCTACGGCGGCGACGCCGACTTGGCCGCCTTGGCCGAACTACGCGCCGAGGTCGCCGTGCATGAGTCGATCGAGGTGATGACCAACGCCGCGGTCACGGGCCGCTACGACATGAACTGGATCGCCGTCGTGCAGCGCCAGCCAGGGATATCGGTGCAGGGTCATGCCATCCACGAACGCCTGTGCAAGGTTCGCGCCGGATCGTTGGTGGTCGCCGCCGGGCTGATCGAGCGCCCGTACGTGTTCGCGGGCAACGATCTGCCCGGTGTGATGCTGTCGACCGCAGTGCGTCGTCTCGTCAACCTGCACGCGGTGCGTCCCGGCGACAACGCCGTGGTGTTCACTGCGAACGCCGATGGCGATGCCTGCGCCCAGGACCTTCGCCGGATCGGAGTCGGGGTCACAGTGGTCGATGCCCGCACCGACGCCAACATCAGGCGCGCCGAAGGCGGCAAGCGGGTCAAGACGGTCGAGCTCGCCGATGGCCGCCGCGTCGATTGTGACCTCCTTGTCACAGCTGTCGGCTGGACAGCAGCGACGCCACTGCTCAACATGGCAGGCGATCGTCCGCAGTACGACGCCACAGCCGCTCGATTCTTCCCGACCGACCGGCTTGCCGCCAACGTGGTCGTCGCCGGCGCGCTGGCCGGCGACGGATCCACCTCGGAGTTGGTCGCCCACGGCGCTGCCGCCGGTGCGACGGCCGCGGCGCGGGCTGGACATGGCTCGGAGGTGCCAGCGCCGGCGCTGGCGCGCGTGCCTCACCCCGAGCTGTACCGCTCGACGACCCACGGCATCGTCGACTTCTCGGAAGACGTCTCCTCGAAGGACATGTTCTCGGCAAAGAAGGAGGGCTACGACTCGATCGAACTGGTCAAGCGCTATACGACCGTCACGATGGGGCCATCGCAGGGCAAGCTCGAGTCCGCCAACGCCGTGGCGATCATGGCGGAGGCCCACGGTGTGAGCGACTTCAACGAGATCGGCACCACCGTCTGGCGTCCGCCGTACGTGCCGATCACCCTCGGTGCGCTGGGTGGTCGCGGATTCGAGAACACCCGCTTCTCGCCGATGCAGCCGTGGCACGAGCAGCACAACGCCAAGCCGCTGGTCGCCGGCGACTGGATCCGCCCCGAGCACTACGGTGACCCCGCCGCCGAGGTCGCCAACGTGCGCAGAAGCGTCGGGATCATCGACGTCACACCTCTCGGCAAGCTCGATCTACGCGGCCCCGACGTGCCCAAACTGCTCAACCTGCTCTACGTCAACAAGTGGTCGCGGCTGCCGATCGGCGCAGTGCGGTACGGGGTGATGTGCGCCGAGGACGGCGTGGTCATGGACGACGGCGTCACCGGGCGGCTCGGCGAGAATCACTACATCATGACGACGACGTCGTCGGGAGCGGCGACGGTCTGGGAGTGGACGGAGAACTGGCTGCAGACCGAGCACCCCGACTGGCAGATCCACGTCACCCCGGTGACCACCGGCTACGCGAGCATGAACGTCGCCGGGCCGAAGAGCCGCGAGCTGCTCGGCCGCGTGGTGTCAGGAGTCGACCTTGCGAACGACGCGTTCCCGTACATGCACGTGCGCACCGCGACGGTTGCCGACATCGCCGGCTGCTTCATGTGGCGGATCGGGTTCACCGGCGAGCTGAGCTACGAGATCCACGTTCCCGCCGCGTACGGGCTGCACGTGTGGGAGGCGCTCTTCGACGCCGGTTTCGATCTCGGGGTGGTGCCATTCGGTGTCGAAGCACAGCGGATCATGCGGCTCGAGAAGGGTCACTTCATCGTGGCCCAGGACACCGATGGGCTCACGCTCGGCTTCGGGGCCGACCTTGGTTGGTGCATCAAGCTCGACAAGGACGACTTCGCCGGCAAGCCCGAACTGGTATGGCAGAGCCGGCGCGACGACTACCAACGCCTCGTCGGCATGCAGCCGGTCGATCCAACGATCGTGCCTGCCGAGGCCAGCCAGATTGTCGAGGGCACGAAGAAGATCGTCGGCAGGGTGACATCGAGCCGGATGTCGCCGACACTCGGACGATCGATCTGTCTCGGATTCGTCGAGCCGCGCCTCGCTACCCCCGGCACCATCGTGACCTGTCAACTGCCCGACCGGCGACGGGTGCCACTGAAGGTCATCGAGGGGCTTGCCCACTTCGATCCCGACGGCGCCCGGATGCGGATATGAGCGGCCCACCGATCGCCCCCATTCCGGTCGCCCGCAGCCCGATCGTAGCGACTCCACCAGTCGAGGTGGTCGCCGGGTGGGAGGTCAGCACCCACCGCTCGACTGCCGCACTACGGGTGAGCGATCTCACCTGGCTCTGCAAAGTGGCCGTGAAGGCCGACGCCAACGGCGCTTTCACCGCCCGCCATCCCACGACGTTCGGCTCCGCCCGGCGGTTGCCCGGCGACCTCATCGAGATCGGATCCGATCCAGGCGGCTGGCTCACGATCGGACCAGTCGGCGACGCCGCCGCGCTCGTCGAACGACTCACCGACGAAGTTGCCGATGCCGGCGAGATGGTGTCAGTGATCGATCTCACCCATGGCCGGGCATTGTTGCGTCTGACCGGCCCGGACAGCGTCGGAGCACTCGCCAAGCTCTGTGCCATCGATCTCGCCGATGCGGTCACTCCCAACCTCGCGGCGTTTCGCAGCAGCGTTGGCTCGTTGGTCACCGATGTTGTGCGCGACGACCTCGTCGACGGCACCCTGTCGTATCTGTTGCACTGCGAGCGCTCGTCGGGCCAGCACCTGTTCAGCTGCCTGGTCGACGCCGGCGCGGAGTATGGGATCGACATCGCCGGTCCGCCAATTTGACGATTTGGCTGCCGAGGGTCTTGTATCATCCGATGAGACGATGTTTACTGTGGTGAAACAGCACAGCGGATGAGACTGGGGGGTTTCCACGGTGACCACGGATCTGGAGAGCTTTCTCGACACCAAGGGTCGAGATCGGGCGATCGCCGATGTGCGCAAACAGATCGATGCGACCGGCGTGACGTACATCTACTACCAGTTCATCTCGGTCACGGGTCGGATCATGGGCAAAGGGGTCCCCTCAGATCACTGGGAGAACATCGCCAACAAGGGATTCCAACTGGTGTACGGCTCGACTGCCAACCTGTTCACCGACCGCAAGGGTGACTACATCGGTTACGGCCCCGAGGCTCGCGAACTCGTCGGACTGCCCGAGATCGAGACGTTTTGTCAGTTGCCGTGGGACTCCAAGGTCGCTCGCGTCTTCTGCACCTTGTTCCGTGGGCGGGAGGAGGAGATCGCCCCGGGGGAGTTCCTCAGTTCGGATTGCCGCGGCAACCTGAGGCGCATCCATGCCCAGTTCGAACAGGATTTCGGCCTGCATATGCGGGTCGGCTGCGAGCCGGAGATGATGTGGTTGAAGACAGGCCCCGACGGCAAGCCGATCCTCGACGGAATGACGAAGCCGTTCTGCTACCACATCGACCAGTTCAGCGAACTCCAGCCGATCATCCACAAGGTGATCGAATACGGCAAGGCGATGGGCCTCGACATGATCCAGGGCGACCACGAGGACGCACCAGGACAACTCGAGCTGAACTTCAACTTCGATCGTGCCGAACTTACCGCCGACCGGCTGTCGACGTACCGGCAGATCTGCAAGCAGGTCGGCCGCGAGACTGGCGCCTTCCCGTGCTTCATGCCCAAGCCGTTCATGGGGGTGTCGGCAAACGGGTGCCACCACAACTTCTCGCTATGGGACGCCAAGGGCAACAACAAGTTCATGCCGGAGGGCGACAATCCACGGCTCCCGGGCCAGACCGGTTTCTACGCCATGGGTGGCATCCTCAAGCACCTCCGCGCCCTCACCTGTATCTCGGCGTCGACGGTCAACTCGTACCGCCGGTATGCCGACGCCGGCTTCTGGGCGCCGGTGTTCGCCGACTGGGGCTTCCAGAACCGCACCACCGCGGTCCGGGTATCGGCGCCCGGCCGCTTCGAATACCGCTCGGTCGACTCGGCCGTCAACCCGTACCTGTCGATGGCCGGCCTGCTGGTGTGCATGCGCGAAGGCCTCGAGAACAAGATCGATCCCGGGCCGCCCGAAGAGCGCAACATCTACCAAGCGATTGCCGAAGGCAAGAAGGTGGAGCGGATCCCGGCCACGCTCGGCGAGGCGCTCGAGGCCCTCGAGGCCGACGCCACGGTCCGACAAGCGCTGCCCGGCGACATGTGGACCGTGTTCTGGCATTACAAGACCGACGAATGGATTCGGTTCATCTCGACCATATCCGACTGGGACGTCAACGAATACCTCGACGTCCTGCCGTAGACCGAAGGAGTCCACCGCATGTGCGGTATCGCCGGCATCATCTACAAGAATTCGCGCACCGCCGACATCGGAACGCAAATGACAGCGATGTTGCAATCGATGAAGCACCGCGGCCCGGACTCGACCGGTTTCGCGTTGTTCGGCCCGAAAGCCGACCAGATCGTCATCCGCTTCACGCTCGCGGACGCGAACGACAAACGTGACTTCGGGTTCAACGAGCGGCTCGAACGCAACCGCATCGAAATCGAGTCGCGCCTGGCCAAGACCGGGGCGACCGTCGACCGGGTCGAGGGCGACACCGACTACGCCTACCGCGCCGTCGTCGATTACGACGGCGCTCTGAAACCGCTCGCCGACTACCTCGAGGATGTCGCCGGATGCGAGGTCCTGTCGATCGGTCATGCGTTGGAGATCGTCAAGGATCTTGGTGATGCCCAGACCGTCGCCGATCAGTATCACCTTGCCGGCTTCGACGGCACCCACGCGATCGGGCATGTGCGCATGGCGACGGAGAGCGACGTCGACATCTCCGGCGCCCACCCCTACTGGGCATATCCGTTCAACGACGTCGCTGTGGTCCACAACGGCCAACTCACCAACTACTTCCAATGGAAGCGGCGCCTGGAGCGCAGCGGCCACCGGTTCCAGAGCGAGTGCGACAGCGAGATCATCGCCGTCTATCTCGCCCAGAAAATGGAGGAGGGGCTCACCCTCGACGAGGCGATGCACGAGAGCCTCGATGAGCTCGACGGCGTGTTCACCTACATGTGTGTCACGGCCGATGCGCTCGGTGTCGCCAAGGACGAGATGGCCGCCAAGCCGCTGGTGCTTTTCGAGAACGACGAGATCGTGGCAATGGCCTCCGAAGAGATCGCCATTCGCGCAATCCTCGATCACGAGATCGACACATACGACCCCTACGAGAGCCAAGTGCTCGTGTTCAACCGCTGAGGAGCGTGCCCGGTGCCAGGTGAATCAATCATCAAGTACGACGCCCGCGGTCTCGCCGAGCCGCTTGCCGAAGTCCCCAAGATCTCCGATATCAGTGGCGACGCGGCGACGTTCGACGCCGCAGATCTGACGACGCGCCAGATCAATCTCGAACTGCGCTGGCTGCTGTACGAGAGCGGCATCACCGACGTCACCGTGCTCAACCCTGGGGCCAAGCACTCGATCGGCGTCGGGATCTTGCAGCGGTGCCGGATTCACTACAAAGGCAGCCTCGGCTACTTCGGATGCGGGCTCATCGATGGACCCGAGATCGTCATCGACGGTCGTGTCGGCTGGTCGGTCTGCGAGAACATGATGAGCGGGGTCGTCGAGATCCGCAAGAACGCCGGGTCGCTCACCGGCGCCGCTCTGCGCGGCGGCGACATCGTGGTGCACGGCGCCGTCGGCGCCCGCACCGGCATCGACCAGAAGGGCGGCACGATCCTGGTGCTCGGCAACGCCGGGATGAACAACGCGTTCATGATGCAGCGCGGCCGCCAGATCTACTGCGGCGATGTCGGCCACGGGCTCGGCGATTCGATGTACGACGGAGCGATCTACGTGGCCGGCAAGGTGGCATCGCTCGGCATCGACTGTGTCGAAGCCGACCTCGGGGCCGACGACCACGAGTTCCTCCAGCGCAAGTTCTCGATCTACGCCCTGGGCACACCGCCGACGTTTCGCAAGTTCGTCTGCGGAAAGGCGCTGTGGAACTACGACAACCTCGAGCCGAGCGAGAAGAAGCTGGTGTTGTGATGAGCATCGACGACCGCAAAGGCGACGACACAGTCTCGAAGAAGGCCGTACTCGGTCACAGCCGGATCTTCACACCCGAGGTGATCAACGACATCCACATCAAGAGCGAACTCGGTCGCTACCGGATGCGCGGGTTCTCGATGTTCAAGCCGATCCCGCACTGGGATCAGCTGATGTTCCTGCCCGGCACTCTCACCCGCTTCGTGATCGAGGGATATCGGGAAAAGTGCGACACCACGACGGTGCTCGGGGCGCGGTTCGCCAAGAATCCGATCGAACTCGACATCCCGATCTACATCACCGGGATGAGCTTCGGAGCGCTGTCACTGGAAGCAAAGATGGCGCTCGCCAAGGGTGCCTCGATGGCCGGAACGGCCACGTGCTCCGGCGAGGGTGGCATGATCCCCCCAGAGCGCGATTTCTCCACGAAGTGGTACTACCAGTGCATCCAGGGCCGGTACGGCTTCAACCCCCATCACTTGATGCTGGCGGATGCTTGCGAGTTTTTCATCGGTCAGGGCTGCAAGGTCGGCCTCGGCGGCCATCTGATGGGGCAGAAGGTCACCGAGCAGGTGGCCGAGATGCGATCACTACCTGCCGGCATCGACCAGCGATCGCCCGCCCGCCACCCCGACTGGCTCGGCCCCGACGACTTGTCGTTGAAGATCCAAGAGATCCGTGAGGCGACCGATTACCGGATTCCGATCCAGCTCAAGCTCGGCGCGGCGCGGGTCTACGACGACGTGCGGATGGCTGCCAAGTGCGGTCCCGACATCATCTACCTCGACGGCGCCGAAGGTGGCACCGGCGCCGGCCCGCATGTCGCCGCCGAGGAAACCGGAATCCCGCTGATGGCCGCGATACCCGAAGCCAGGCGGGCCCTCGAAGATGTCGGCCTCGCCGACGACATCGACCTCGTCGTTGCCGGCGGAATCCGCAACGGCGGTGATGTCGCCAAGTGCATCGCGCTCGGCGCGAAGGCCGTGGCGATCGGTCACTCGGCGTTGATGGCGCTCGGCTGCAATGAGGAGATCCCCGGTGTGACCGACTACGAAGGCACGGTGGGGGTGCCGGCTGGATACTGCTACCACTGCCACACCGGTCGTTGCCCGGTGGGGATAACAACGCAGGATCCCGTGCTGCGCAAGCGACTGTCGGTGGAGCACGGCGCCACGCGCGTGTACAACTTCCTCACCGCCTTAACGATGGAGGTGCAGATGCTGGCCCGCGCCTGCGGCAAGACGAATGTGCACTCGCTGGAGCCTGAGGATCTCTGCGCTCTCACCGTGGAGGCCTCGGCGATGGCCAAGGTGCCGCTCGCCGGCACCACCTACATCCCCGGCGTCACCGAGGAGCGGACGCTGGCGGAGATCAAAGACATGCTCGGCAAGTACGTGGCCGACCACGGGGGGATGAGCTGATGAGCGAAAACGCGCCACTCGGCGATTCGGGCACCCGGGTTTCGATCAAGACCGGCATCGACGCCGAAGAGTTGGGCGGTCGCCGGTACCCGTACCAGGAAGACATCACCCTCCTCGACGACGTCGATCTCGAGGCGTCGACGCCCGGCAAGGATCTCAACTGGCTGGAGGACGTCACCCTCCTGTTCGAAGACGGCATGGCGGCGGTGTTCGATCGGTATTCGAACAGCTTCCTCAAGATCTATTTCGAAATCCCGCCCGGGCGCGAGGACGAACTGGCCCGCAAGGTCGTGATCAAGCACCTCCAGGAGGGCAACAGCTATGGCATCAGGCTGAAAGAGATCCACTGCAAGTTCCCTCAGCCGCAGCTCGGGCCGTGGGTGGCGGGCTCGAAGACAGTCGGAACTGACTACACCCCGCCCCGGCTCGAGGGCTGGGATCGGCCTGCGGGCCACTGATCCGAGCGAATGGCTGCCGTGACGAAGGTTCTGGTCCTGCAACACATCTCCTGCGAACCCCCGGGCATCTTCGAAGATGTGCTCGTCGCCCGGGGCGCGGCCATCGCCAGGGTCGAGCTCGACGAAGGTGAGCCGATCCCGCCACTCTCCGGCTTCGATGCGCTTGTCGTGATGGGTGGGCCGATGGGCGCCTACGAGGACGATCGCTATCCGTGGATCGACAACGAGTTGGCGATGATCGCAGAGGCGGTCGACCGCCGGATGCCCGTGCTCGGTGTTTGCCTCGGCGCCCAGCTACTCGCCTGCGCGACAGGTGGCAAGGCGTATGCCGGCCACGGTCCCGAGGTCGGCGTCCTGCCAGTGCGGCTATGCGCGGCGGCCGCCGACGACCATCTGTTCGGCGCCCTACCTGCCACGATCGAGGCGTTGCAGTGGCACGGAGACACGTTCGACCTGCCGCAGCGGGCCGTGTTGCTGGCGTCGTCGGATGATTATCCGAACCAGGCGTTCCGTATCGGCGCGGCCTACGGGATCCAGTTCCACGTGGAGGTCACGTCCTCGATGGCGCAGCAGTGGGCGGAGGTACCTGCGTACGCCGATGCTCTCGACTCGGTTCGTGGGCCCGGGTCACTCCCCGGTCTGTTGGCCGAGTTCGAAATCGCTCGTCCGCAGATGCAACGAGTTGCCGAAACCATCGGCGACCGGTTCGGCGATCTGGTAGCGGCGAAATGACTGCCCGAACGCGGTATTTTCGTATCAAAATCGGTTTCTCCACATTCAACATTGCTGACTCACCAGGGGGATTGTGATGAGCTTGCCGTCTCGTGCCCGCTTCGTGGTGATCGGGGCCGGAATCCATGGTCTCTCCACCGCCTACCACCTCGCCAAGCAGTTGCAGGCTGCGCGCACGGGTCGGGGTGACGACATTGTCGTGCTCGACAAGAACGGTGTCGGCGCCGGCGCCAGCGGGATCGCCTGCGGGGTGATCCGTAACAACTATTTCCAGCCGGCGATGCGCCGCCTGATGGCCCACTCGGTCGGCGTGTGGGAAACCCATGCCGAGGCGCTGTCGTACCACCCAGTCGGGTACATGCAGCTCGCCCCCGAGGTCATGCACGAGCAGGTGGCTTCGATCGCCCAGCAGCAACGCGAGATCGGCTACGAGAGCTCGCTGATCGAGGGCGCCGTCGACTGCCAGCGCTACATGGAGGGGATCTTCCACGATTGGCAGGCCAAGAACATCTCGTGCGCGCTGCACGAGAAGCGCGGTGGCTACGCCAACAACATGGCGTCGCTGGCGGGCCTCGACTCGATGGCACGTGCCGAGGGTGTGCGGGTGTTCACCGGTGTCAGGGTCGCCGGCGTGCGGCGTGATGCGTCCGGCGCCGTCACCCAAGTCGAAACCGATCAGGGTTCGATCCAGTGCGAGCAGGTGATCGTCGGCGCCGGACCCTGGGTGCGTGACTTCTGGAGCATGCTCGACCTGCCGTCGATTGTCACGATCGTCGGCCGCGATGGCAACGAGTACCAACGGCCGATGTGGGTCTACTGGTGCCTCGAAGAGGGAACACTGCGTGTCGACCCCAGTTTCCTCGTCGACAACGATGGCAAGATGCCGCCGGTGGTCCACGTCGACACCGATGCGCCGCTCTACGACGACCTCACCGGCGACCTGATCACCGACAGGTTGTGGGGCAACTACTTCAAGCCAGACTTCAACTTCGGCGGGGTGCAAGGTGGGGCGATGCCGTACATCGTCGATCGCCCGCTCGACGAGGTCGCCGTCGACCCCTACGGCACCGCAAGCCCCGACTTCATCGTCGGCGACGACTTCAAACGGATGTGGGCATCGTCACTCGCCCATTGTCTGAAGCGGTTCGAGGGCAAGAGCCATCTGATGTCGCCGGAGCCCTCGGGTGGTCTCGGCTGTTTCACACCCGACAGCTTTCCCGTCTTCGACAAGTTCTGTGAGAACGTGTGGGTCATCGCCGACAGCAACCACGGCTACAAGATGATCGGGGTCGGCGAACTCGTGGCGAAGTCGATCGTCGGCGACGAGATCAACGAACTACTGCATCCGTTCCGCTTCCGTCGCTATGCGGAGGGCGATCTTCATCCGGTGAGCAACTCGCCGTTTCCATGGTCGTGATCGTCGAGAGGGTGAGGGGATTTCCATGAGTGACAAAGCATGGGGTGGCGAGCCGTTCTGGGGACTCGGTTCCGAGTGGGATCCGGACTGGCTGCTCGACGACGAACAGTGCCGGCTTCGCAACACGTTGATCGAGTTGTGCGAGAGCGAGATGCGAGCCAACGCCAAGCGGTTCGACGACAACCTCGAATACCCGCGACGCAACTTCGAACTGCTCGCCGAGCATGGCTTCCTCGCCCTCACCGTGCCGAAGCAATACGGCGGGCTCGGGCAGAACCATGTCATGTACTCGGTCGTGTGCGAAACCATCGCCCGTTACGGTTGCGCGTCGACGGCGATGTGCTACGTGATGCACTGTGGCGCCGTCAATGCCATCATGTTGCGGCCGACAGCGCATCTGATCGACACCTACATCCGCCCGTTGAACAGCGAGTGCAAGATCGGCACACTGTCGTACAGCGATCCCGAGACCGGCTCGCATTTCTGGTACCCGATCTCGTCGGGAGCCGAGCGTGCCGACGGCGGGTACAACGTGCGCAAGAAGGCGTCATGGACCACTTCGGCCGGGTTCGCCGACTTCTACGTGGTGCAGACGACGAGCCCCGACTTCGAGGGATACAACGACCTGTCGGTGTTCGTGGTCGACAGCGAGGCTGCCCAAGCCAAGCCCGAGCTATGGGATGCGCTCGGGCTGCGCGGCAACCAGTCCGGCTCGCTCGACGTCAACGGATTCGTGCCCGACGACCAACTGATCGGACCCGTCGGCGACGGCGCCGAGAGCAATGACGAGAGCGTCGATCCATGGTTTCTGGTCGGTTCGTCGTCAGTGTGGAACGGCATCAGCCTCGGGGCGCTCGACATCGCCAAGCGGCACACCACCCGCAAGAAGCACGTCGATGTCGG
>JANMRB010000220.1:0-12154 GCA_031370825.1 Ilumatobacteraceae bacterium | reverse complement strand
TTCTCCTCGTCGAGGTAGGCGATGGTGTCGGGATCGTTGCGATCGCGCAGCCATGCCCACGGATCGTCGACCCAGCCTGTGGGGCGTTCCCAATGATGTTCGATCTGCTTGGCCAGAGGTTCATGCACGGCGCACACAGTATCCGTCACGGTCAATTCGCCGCCTCGGTAAGTGGTGCCTTTGCAGTCCGGGCTGTAACGTCAGCAATTGTCATGCGGGTATGGATCGATCAGGACTTGTGCACGGGCGACGGGTTGTGCGTCGACCATTGCCCCGACGTGTTCGCCCAGTTGGAAGATGGCATCGCGTACGTGGTCGAGGGCCGGTACGTGCTCAACGATCCGGGCGGCGGTCAAAGTCTTGCCAAAGTCGCCGCCCGCAATGAGCAATCCGTCATTCATGCCGCCCTGGCCTGCCCCGGCGAATGCATCTTCATCGACGTCCAGACCGTCCGCGCAGCCTGACACCTCGCCAAAAAGGGCGTAAACGTGCCATCAGTCGGGCATATCTCGTGGGATAGCCGCGTTCGAATTGTTACTATGTGCGTAGGGGAAATCCCCCCGACCAGTTTCTCGCGTGAACGGAGTCAGCGATGACGACTTTCGATCTCGACCTCAGCAAATACAGCCACGGCTGGAGCGACGACAACGTCGAGTACGCGTTCAAGCCGCACAAGGGTCTCGATGCTGCCGTCGTGGACCAGATCTCCTGGTGGAAGGGCGAGCCGACGTGGATGACCAAGCAGCGCCAACGCAGCCTGCGCCTGTTCGAGAAGAAGCCAATGGCGGCGTGGTTCGCCGTCAACATGCCCGACATCGACTTCCAGGACATCTTCTACTACCTCAAGCCGGCCACTGATCAGGTCAGCGAGTGGGACGACCTGCCCGAGCAGATGAAGGCCACCTACGAGAAGTTGGGGATTCCCGAAGCCGAGCGGAAGTACCTGGCGGGCGTCACCGCGCAGTACGAATGCCTCCGGGGTTCGACGCTGGTGTGGACTACTCGGGGCATGCGGGCCATCAAAGAACTTGGGCTCGGCGATCAGGTGTTCGCGCTCGACGAGGCCACCAAAACGATTGAGGTCGCTCGTGTCTTAGGCGGCGGTAGCTCTGGCGACAAGGAGATTTTTGAGATCACGGCTGGGTCGCGCACGATCGGTGCCTCGGCCAACCATCCCTTCTACGTGTTGCGCGACGTGCGACGCGAGGGTTCGTTGAAGGCTCGTTACCAGCCGACCTGGGTGGCCGTTGAAGAACTGCGTGTGGGCGATCTCGTTGCTGTCCCCAACGATCTACCTTCGTTCGGCACGCCGCATGCGCTCTCTCGCCGCGATCCGCACTGCGGCCTTGGTCACGGTTTCACGAACAGTGATCTGTGCTGGTTCCTCGGGCTGTTCCTGGGCGATGGGTTTTTCAAGCACAGCGATGGATACGTGGCCGTGCAGATCGCCGTCGATTCCGCCGATACCGGTCTGGTCGACGAGATCATCAGGATTGCCAAGCAGGAGTTCAATCTCGACTTCGCGATGGCGTCCGACAAGCAGCGTCTGACCGCACGCGGAACTGCGGCCCTGGCCGACTTTCTGCAAGTGAATGGTCTAGGGGGCCGATCGCTGACCAAGCGAATTCCCGACTGGGTGTATGAACTCCCGACTGATCAGCGCCTGGCGCTGTTGGCCGGATTCATCGATGCCGATGGCACCGTACGAGCACACGCGTCTGCCAAGAACCCTGTGATCACGAGTGGAAACCCGGCGCTGCTCAACGATATTCGCGAGCTGGCCATCCTGTGCGGTATTGGCGTCTCGAAAAACCGGAGCTTCAGATCTCGACATCCGCACGATCCCGACCGTCTGATCACTGGCCATCGCCTGCATCTGTCCGGGCCCTTTGATCAACTTCCCTTGCGTTCGCCGAAGAAGGCCGACCGGCTAGCTGCGCGGGAATACGCGCACACGAATCGCACGGCCAAAGGCACGTCGTTCAAGAAGCACACCAGCGACATGCTCGGGTTTGTTCGCATCGAATCAATCGAATCCGTCGGCGTCGAACCGACGTATGACATCGAGGTCGAGGGCCACCACAACTTCGTTGCCGAAGGCTTCGTAGTGCACAACTCCGAAGTGGTGTTCCACCGCAACCGCGAGGACCTCGAACAGCAGGGGATCCTCTTCTGCGACATGGACACGGCCTTGCGTGAGTACCCGGACCTGGTTCGCAAGTACTTCGGCACGGTCATCCCGCCAGGCGACAACAAGTTCGCGGCGCTCAACACTGCGGTGTGGAGTGGCGGCAGCTTCATCTACGTCCCACCGGGTGTCGAGGTCGAGATGCCGCTGCAGGCGTACTTCCGCATCAACAGCGAGAACGCCGGCCAGTTCGAGCGCACCCTGATCATCGCCGACGAGGGCTCGCAGGTCCATTACATCGAAGGCTGCTCGGCCCCGGTGTACACCAACGACTCGCTGCACTCGGCGGTTGTCGAGATCATCGTCAAGCCGTCGGCCAGGGTGACGTACACGACGATCCAGAACTGGTCGCCAAACGTCTACAACCTCGTGACCAAGCGGGCCCGCGTCGAGGCCGAAGGACACATGGAGTGGATCGACGGCAACATCGGCTCGAAGCTGACCATGAAGTACCCAAGTGTGTACCTCGTCGGTCCGAAGGCTACGGGTGAGGTCCTGTCCGTCGCCTACGCCGGTCCCGGTCAGCACCAGGACGCCGGCGCCAAGATGGTGCACGCAGCACCGGAGACGACCTCCAAGATCGTGTCGAAGTCGATCAGCAAGGATGGCGGCATCACCACCTATCGCGGCCTGGTTCGGGTCGAGGAAGGTGCATACGGCTGCAAGAGCCACGTGCAGTGCGACGCGCTGATCCTCGACGAGGAGAGCGAGAGCCGCACGATGCCGTACATGGAAGTTGGCGAGCGCGACGCCGAGATCGGCCACGAAGCGACGGTCAGCAAGATCGCCGACGAGCAGCTGTTCTACCTGATGAGTCGCGGCCTCTCGCAGGAGCAGGCCATGAGCATGGTCGTCAACGGCTTCATCGAGCCGATCACTCGCACGTTGCCCATGGAGTACGCGGTCGAGTGGAGCCGTCTCATCGAGCTGCAGATGGAAGGCAGCGTCGGCTAGTCAGCCCGGCGGAGCCGTGTCACGTAGCACGGTGATGGCAGCGCGGTAGTCGTCGGGTTGGATCTCCCCGCGAGCCAGACGATCGGCCAGGATCGTCTCGGCGTTGTGCCGCTACTGCGAGCAACATCAGCAGCGGAAAGAAGAACATGAAGCCTCCGTCGTGGCGGCGCCGTCCGCCGAAGCCACCGCCGAAACCGTCGCCCTCTGCAAGCGCGACGTTCGCCGTGAGGATGGCTGCGACCGCACCCGCGGCCATGCTGGCTGCTATCGCTCTGGTTCGTGACATCTGATGTCTCCTTCGTTGTGACCGTGAGCGTAAGCCAACCTTCGGCGAGGGCACCTTGGTGATCGGTTGAGAGTTTGGTGTGAAGGTTGCGCATCGTCGCTGCGGTTCTACGATTGACGTGTGCCAATGCGCCAGGAGTGCAAGAACTTCGAGAGTCGGACCTATGCCAACGGCGAGACGGTGCGCAAGTGCAACCTCGACCTGGCACCCGACGCCCCGTGGCGCTGCCCGGAGCATTGCCAGGCCTTCGAACCTCGTATGGACGCCGGCTGGACGTACGGATCGATGGTCGCGCCGCCTACGCCTCCCGAGCCGCCCGGGATCGATGACGGAAGTGCTGCGGCGATCCTCGACGAGGCTGAGGACTTCCTCAACTCGATCGGACCACAGGTGATGTCCGAGGCGGGCATCCGCCCGCCGCCGCGCCAGAGACGGCTTCGTCGAATCATCCGCCGCTTCCGCGACGACTAAATCGGATTAGTCCTACGCGGGTAGTAGAATTTCGGTCGTGCTTTCGTTCTCGCCCGATCGGGTTGACCCCTCTGACCTGCGGCGAAGGGCCGCCGCCGAGCGTGCATCGGCCATGGACCTGCCCACGGCGGAGCAAGAGGTGTGGCGCTACAGCCGCATCGGCGAGTTGGAGCTCGACCGCTTTCACCCGGTCGCACCGACGACAACCGTGCAGGGCGCCAACGGATATGTCGCCGGCGATCACGACCTCGACACAACCACGGTGCACGACGTCTTCGACGAGCTCAGTGCGTCGTTCTATGGCGAGACCGTGCTGGCGATCCCGAGGGGTGCGCATGTGGCGGGATCCATCGTCGTCACGCACACCGTCCACGGCGACAACGAGGCGACCTTCCCCCGCCTCGTCATCGATGCCGGGGAGAACAGCGAGGTAACCGTCGTCGAGCGGTTCGTCTCCGACGGTACCGGGGCCGCGCTCGTCGTGCCGCGCCTGTTCGTCCGCGCCCAGCAGGCCGCACGGGTCACCTACGTGGCGATCAACGAGCTCAGCACGTCGGTCTGGCAGCTGGGGCACCAGCAGGCAACAGGCGATCGCGACTCGACAACACTGTTGGCGACTGTCGCGCTGGGCGGCGAGTACGCGAGGGTCCGCACCGACGTCAAGGTGATCGGCCAAGGCGCCAGCACCCGCCAGGTCGCTCTCTACTACGCCGACGACACGCAGATGCACGACTTCCGCACGCTGCAGGATCACGTCGCTCCGCGGACCACCAGCGACCTTCTCTTCAAAGGTGCGGTGCAGGACACGGCGCGAAGTGTGTACACCGGCTTGATCAGGATCGGCCACGAAGCCAAGGGATCGGTGGCGTATCAGACCAATCGCAACCTGACCCTCAGCGCGGGCGCGTGGGCTGAGAGCGTCCCCAACCTCGAGATCGAGACCAACGACGTCAAGTGCAGTCATGCCAGCACGATCGGGCCGATCGATGAGGATCAGCGTTTCTACCTCGAGAGCCGGGGAATCCCGCCCGAGACGGCCGAGCGCCTGGTCGTGCTGGGCTTCTTCGACGAAGTGCTTGCCCAACTACCGGTCGGTCCGTTGGCCGGCGAACTGCGTGCCCAGGTCGCCGCCAAGCTGGATCGACGGACCCGATGAGCACGGTCGTGTGCGCGCTCGCCGATCTCGCGCCGAACACTGCAGCGCGCTTCGATGTCGATGGGCGCCCCGTCGCCGTCGTGCGCATCGGTGACGACGTCTATGCCATCGGCGACACCTGCAGCCATGCCGACGTCTCGCTCAGCGAGGGCGAGGTCATCGCCGAGACCAAAGAGATCGAATGTTGGAAGCACGGCAGCACCTTCAGCCTCGAAACGGGTGAACCACAGACGCTGCCGGCCACACAACCCGTCCCCGTGTACGTCGCCCATGTGGTCGACGGCATGATCGAGATCGACCTGGAGCAGAAATGAGCACCCTCGAGATTCGCGACTTGGTTGCGTCAGTGGCCGGCAAGACCATTCTCAACGGCGTCACGTTGACGGTGAGCTCGGGCGAGGTGCACGCCGTCATGGGTCCGAACGGCGCCGGCAAGAGCACATTGTCCGCGGTCGTGATGGGCAAGCCCGGGTACGAGGTGATCTCCGGTTCGGTCACGCTCGACGGCGTCGACGTCTTGTCGCTGCCGAGCTGGCAACGCGCACAAGCCGGGCTGCACCTCGTGATGCAGTATCCGACCGAGGTCCCCGGCGTCCAACTCGTCGACGTCATGCGCCACGCGTTCGCCGCGAGGGCCATCGCCACCGCCGATCTTGGCGATCGACTCGACGCGGAAGCCGCACGGATCGGTTTGGATCCGGCACTGCTCGAGCGGGCGCTCAACGTCGACTTCTCGGGCGGCGAGAAGAAGCGCAACGAGACATTGCAGGTCGCGATGCTCGAGCCGAAGATCGTGATCCTCGACGAGCTCGACTCGGGCCTCGACATCGACGCACTCCGTGACTGCGCCCATCGAATCGAAGCGTTGACCAACGAGCAGAACCTGGGTGTGCTGGCCATCACGCACTACAACCGGCTGCTCGAAGTGCTGCACCCGGACCACGTGCACATCCTGGTGAAGGGCCGCATCGTTGCCTCCGGCGGGCCCGAGCTGGCCGACCAGCTGGAGATCGATGGGTACGCGGCCTTCGTCGGTGAGGACGAGGAGCCCTCCGGCGGCGCTCTCGCCGACCTTTTCGGATAGGTCAAACGGCCCAAACACCTCGTCGCTGAAGTCGGACGGCATGACTGTTCGTGACTTCGTTTCACTGGATGCGGTCGTTCGGTTCCCACGTTCATCCAGTCGGGGAGATACCGCTCGGCGAGATGTCGCGGCGAAGTGCTGCGTCTTGAGGAATTCCAGAAAATTACTTAAGGATCGCTGCCTTTCGCCCGATGATTTTCACGCCTATAACAACGGGGCACGGTGGAGGTGAACGGCGGACGCTGCTGTGCAATGGACGGAACGCCGACGAGGAGGACGCACATGCGTCAGCAAGCAAAGCACACCCTTTTCCGGCTGGCGCCGGTCGTGATCCTGGTCATGACGGTCGCCGCGCCTCATAAGTGGCTGTGAAATGAAGAGCATCACACAGACCCCAGTGCGCGTCGCAACGGCCATCGCAACGTTTGTTGCCCTGATCTCGTCGGTCGGCGCACCCTGGAAGTGGTAGAGACCCAACGGCGCGGGCACCCCCAGGTGCTCGCGCCGTCCGACCGCCGCTGAGGCGTAGAGCAAGGACGTTTGCGACTGTGGACCGCACCAGCAACAAGAGGTCCCCTGGACTGGTTGATCTGTACGTCGCTGTCGTGGCCCTCGCGGCGGTGACGCTGACCCTGATCGTGAGCTCGAACGGTGGAGCACTCGTTCCCCACGGCCAGGCGACGTATGTCATCATCTTCTGCGTTCTGCTGTTCATCGGCGAGAGCAGACCGAAGTTTCTTCGATTCGTCGACGCCGGCCAGGTGACGCCTGGATGGGCCTTTGCGTTCAGCATCGTGCTGCTCGGCGCGCCGGTCGTGGCGGTCGCTGCCATGGCGGCCTGCACGCTGTACCTCGATCTGCGTGACCGCAAGTCGCTGACCAAGATCGTCTTCAACACCGCACAGATCTCAGCGTCATTGGCAGCTGGTGCCCTGGTGCTGCAGTTGTTCGGCCTGCGCAAACCGATCACCGAGGTCGTCCCGCTGTCGGCCCACTGGGGGGTCGGAATCGTGCTTGCCGGTGGGCTGGTCTTCATTGCCAACGGTGTGCTGACTGGCTTCGTACTGGCGCTGCATTACAAGACCAGTGTGCGCTCGACGATGGGGCGCAGCTTCTTCCTCAGCATCTCCGCCGACGGCGCTCTGTTAGCGCTGTCACCGATCTTCGTGGTGGCGCTTCACTTCAGCCTGTTGATGCTTCCCCTGCTCGGCTTCACGGCGCTGTTGGTCTACCAGAGCACCCAACAGGCGTTGGCACGAGCCCACGAAGCGAGCCACGACGGCCTCACGCAACTGCTCAATCGGCGCTCGTTCGATGCGCATCTGTCCGGATTTCTCGAGTCGAACCCAGAGGAGGTTCATGGGGCTTTGCTGCTGATGGATCTCGACGGCTTCAAGGAGATCAATGACCGGCTAGGACATCAGACCGGCGACATGATGTTGCTTGCAATCGCTGCTCAACTCACCCGATCGGCTCCGTCTGGTGCGGTCGTCGCTCGCGTAGGCGGGGACGAGTTCGCCCTCCTGATCCCCGGCGTCGCGTCCGAGGCTTCGACCATGGCAATCGTCGAGAAGCTCCGCACCGAGATCACCAGGCCCGTTGTAGTCAACGGCTTTGCGTTGTCGGTCGGCGTCAGCATCGGCTTGGCATTCGCCCCGATGCACGGGCGTACACCAGAAGATCTGTTGAATGCCGCCGACGTCGCGATGTACCGCGCCAAGCGATACCGCACCGGCGTCGAGAGCTACAAGGCATTGGGCTCGCGCCCGGAGCGCGGCCGTCTCGGTTTGCTCGGCGAGTTGTCGCAGGCGATCGGTGGGGATCAGTTGAAGATCCATTACCAGCCCTTGATCCGCTTTCGCGACGACGCACCCGATGCGATGGAGGCGCTCCTGCGCTGGCAGCACCCGACACTCGGCCACGTACCTCCGGCCGATTTCATCACACTTGCCGAACACACCGATCTGATCGGCTCCCTCACCCAGTTCGTTCTGACACAGGCGACGATCGATGCACAGGCAGTGGGGCGCTTCAACATGCGCTTGTCGATCAACGTGTCAGCGCGGAACATGCAAGACCGCCGATTTCCGTCGAGCGTGCTCAAGGCGCTGGACGAGGTGGGCTTGGAACCGGCGCGACTCGAGCTCGAGGTCACCGAGAGCGCGATCGCCAGTGAGCCGGAACGCAGCCAGTTCGCCATCACTGCGATGCGAGAGGCCGGCGTGCGCGTGGCCATCGACGATTTCGGCACTGGCTACTCGTCGTTCGCCATGCTCCGCGACATCACGGTCGACCGTTTGAAGATCGACGCCAGCTTCGTGCAGGGGATTGCCGAGAGCCAGCGCCAGCAGCACCTCGTCAGGGCAATCGTGTCCCTGGCCAACGGTCTGGGCATCGAGACGGTCGCCGAGGGCATCGAGACCGAAGAGACCTGGATGACCCTGGCCAAGCTGGGTTGCGACGTGGCCCAGGGCTATCTCCTCTGCCGTCCGATGCCGCTGCCCGAATTGATCGATTGGCTCGACGTTCGTCAATCCATGTCGGAGTTGGAACGGGTGTCGTCGTGATCATCGTCGTCGCCTGCATCGTGGCGGTTCTCACGGTTCCGTTGACAGGTCGGTCGTTGGCGCCGTTGGCCAGACTCTGCCTCCATCGGACCTGGCTGGTGTGGCTGAGCCTTGGATTGCAGCTGCCGATCACACTGGTGACCGTTCCCAACTGGCTCGGTCAACCGCTGCACCTGATCACGTTCATGCTCGCCGCAGCGTTCATCGTAAGCAATTGGCGCATTCCAGGGGTGCCACTGATGGCCCTCGGTGCCGGCTTGAACCTGGCGGCGATCGCTGCCAATCGCGGCACGATGCCGGCGTCGTCGTGGGCCTGGCGGACGGCAGGTTTCCCCACCCTGGTCGGAGACTTCGAGAACTCCAACGTGGTGCACAACGCCCGGCTGTCGTGGCTCGGCGACGTCTTCGCGATCCCAAAGGGTTGGCCGCTGGCGAACGTGTTCAGCGTCGGCGATGTGATCGTCGTGATCGCCATCGGCTACTTCGCGCACGCCTGGTGCCGACGCACGGTCGCTGGGTTCGATGGCGAGATCGTGCCGACGCCGACCCTGGCCACCGTCGACTGACGCTACGTTTGGGGCATGACGTGGAACGAATCCGACGGTGCCCTTCGCAGTGAAACAACCTTCGCCGACTTCGCCGAAGCCTTTGCATTCATGACCCGTGTTGGGCTGATCGCCCAAGAGCAGGGCCATCATCCCGACATGGCCATCTCGTGGAACCGTGTGACGATCACCATCACGACTCACGACTCCGGCAACGTCGTCACCGACAAGGACCGCAAGCTGGCTGCTGCGATCGATGCCATGGATGCCGCGTGAGCGATACGCATCCCAATGTCACTCGGGTTGCGTCTGCGGCGGCAGAGTTCGGATTGGCCATTGCGCCGCGGCGGTTTCCGGAGGGCACCAAGACTGCGGCAGATGCGGCATCAGCCATCGGCGTCCAGGTTGGTCAGATCGTCAAGAGCCTCATCTTCGCAGTGGATGGCGAGGTCGTGCTGGCGTATGTAAGCGGGGCCAACCAGCTCGACGAGAAGAAGCTGGCACGGGCCGCCGGTGGTTCCAACTGCGCCCGAGTCGACGCCGACACTGTGTACGAAGCGACGGGCTTCCCGATCGGCGGTGTGCCTCCGTTCGGCCACACGACACGTCTGCGGGTCTTCATCGATCCGGACTTGCTGCAGTACGACGAGGTGTGGGCGGCTGCCGGTACGTGGCACGACGTCTTCGCGCTCTCACCCGACGACCTCGAGCGGGTCAGCGGGGGCACCGTCGTCGATCTCCGGCGCGCCTGACCACGCCGTCGTACACTGGCGTGGTGGAGCAGCTGCCCGTGATCGAAGACAGTCGAGGCGTCGACATCAGCCAGATCCGTCGACAGTTGCGCATGTCCGTCGAGGAGCGAGTCCGGTACATGGTCGAGGTGGCGAACACGCTCATGGAGATTCGGGCGTCGGCGCGGTTCGTCGACACTCCACGAGTTCGATGACCTTCGACCCGGTCGAGATCTGCGCCATCCTGGCCGATGAAGAGGTTGACTTCGTGGTGATTGGCGGCTTCGCCGCAGTTATTCACGGGTCTGCTTTGCCGACGGAGGACATTGACGTCGTCCCTTCTCGCGATGGTGCGAACCTCGAGCGACTCGCGAAGGCACTGAAGCGGTTGGACGCGAAGATCCGAACCGGGAATGAGGCGATCGACACGAACATCGACGCAGCATTCATCCGGAACATGCCGCACATGCTCAATCTCGTGACCCGGTTCGGAAATGTGGATCTCGTGTTCACTCCGGCCGGGGCGGTGCAAGGCTACGAACAGTGGCTCGAGCGTTCACGTCGCGCGCAACTACGGGCCGGGCTCATCGTCGCCGTGGCCGACCTCAACGATGTCATTGCGTCGAAGCGCGCTGCGAATCGGCCCAAGGACCAGCGGTCGTTGCCGTACCTGGAGTCGCTTCGCGATCAGCTGGGTTGAGCAAGCCATCAGCGGCTGAACGTCAACTGCGTTTGGTGAGCCACAGTGGTACGTCAAACGGCCCACCGTCTCGCAGAGCGGCGACATGTTCGCCCTCTTCCGCCCACACATGACACGAGTTGAGGTTTGCCATCAGCGCACCCTTGCGGCCTAGTGGTCCTCGATCCGCTCATGGATCAGTTCATCGGCCGCTTCGACCCCGTCGGGATGTGGCGCGATCGGATCGAACGCCGGCGTCATGCCGAGGTTGCCTCGGCCAATGCCTCGATCAACGTGTTCCAGGCCAGCGTTGCGCACTTGATGCGCACGGGAAACTTGACGACTCCTTGGAGCGCTTCGAGGTCGCCGAGCTTGATGTCGGCCTGGTCGATCGTCTCGCCCTCCGGCGCCTCTTCTTCGATCGACATCATGCCCTTGAAGCGACGGACGAGGGCACGAACCTCGGCGATCGAACGTCCTTTCACGGCTTGGCTCATCATCGACGCCGAGCTCTGAGAGATCGAGCACCCTTGGCCGCCCACCTTGACATCGGTGACGGTGTCGCCGTCGACCGTCAGGTACACATCGATCTCATCGCCGCACAGCGGATTGTGACCCACCGCGTGCGCGGCCGGAGGTGGCAACTCACCGCGATTGCGCGGTGTGCGGTAGTGGTCGAGGATGATCTCGCGATACAGGTCTTCGAGGCCTGGCATGACTCTGGCTCCTCCTCTTCGGTCAGAGCCCGAAGATATCGCTGGCTCCGTCGAGCGCATCTGTCAGAGCGTCGACGTCGTGCTGGTCGTTGGAGATGTAGAAGCTGGCGCGTGCGGTTGCGTTGACACCAAGCAAGCGCATCAACGGTTTGGCGCAGTGATGGCCTGCGCGCAGGCAGATGTTGCGTTGGTCGAGAACCTGCGAGAGGTCGTGCGGGTGGATGTTGCGGAAGCCGAAGCTGAACGTGGCGCCGCGGACCTCGACGTTGGTGGGCCCGTGCAGGCAGATGTCATCGCCATAGCGATCGACGAGCGTCGTCATCGCGTACGAGCCGATCTCCATCTCGTGCCGGCGAACGTTGGCCATCCCGAGGTCCTCTAGAAAGTCGATTGCTGCGTGCAGCCCGATGGCTTCGGTGATCGGCGGAGTACCGGCTTCGAACTTCGCCGGCAGTTCAGCGGGGGTGAACCCGTCGAGGCGGACGTCGGCGATCATGTTGCCGCCACCGAGAAATGGAGGCATCTCCTCGAGCAGCGCTTCGCGTCCCCACAGCAGTCCGATGCCGGAGGGTCCGCACATCTTGTGGCTGCTGAATGCGACGAAATCGGCGTCCCACGCCTGCACGTCGGTGACGTTGTGGGGCACGTACTGGCAGGCATCGACGATGGCCAGAGCACCCGCTGCATGAGCCGCATCGCACAACTGCCGAACGGGCGTGATCGTGCCGAGCACGTTGCTCATGGCCGTGAAGCAGAACGCCTTCGCGCCGTCGAGCA
>JANMRB010000190.1:0-4053 GCA_031370825.1 Ilumatobacteraceae bacterium | reverse complement strand
ACTCGAGCGCTTCATCGTCGCCGAGCCCGATCCGCAGCGCCCAGTCGAGCAGGTAGTAGGCATGCGCTTCGGTGGCGCGATCTCCGGTTGCCAACGCGTCGGGCAACGCCCGTCGACACCACTGTGCGCATGCCCGATACCGCTGCCGCCAGATCTGCGTGCTGGCGCACGCGACGCTGAGCCGCGATCGTTCCATCGCTATAGCTGGTTCATTCGGGGACTGGGCCAATGCGGCAAGCCCACGCCGATACCAGGTGATCGCGGCAGAGTGCTTGCCCAGCTTCTCGCGAAGCGTTCCCTCCTTCCGGCACAACCTCGCCAGCGAATGGGCATCGACACCGCTCAACTTGCGCGCCCAACGGAGACCTTCTCGGGCAAGGTCGTAGCGGCCGGCCAACAGCGCTACGTCGGCCAACGCTTCGTAAGCGGCTTCCAGTTCCTCGCGCCCTACGCCGGCGCCGCCAGCACGCGCGTTGGCGATGGCCCGGCTGTAGAACGAGGTTGCTTCAACCGTCGCGTATTTGTCTGAAGCCCGCTGCGCCGCCTTGACGTTGTAGCGCCACGCCAGTTCGCGGTCTCCCGAACCGTCGAAATGAAAAGCCAGCAAGCCGAGCCGAGCATCGTCAGGCTCACCATGCGGCACGAGAGCCCGACCGACACGGAGGTGCAGTTCGCGTCGTTGTGAGAACGGCAAGCCCTGGTAGGCGACGCGTCGGACGAGGTCATGACCGAACCGCAGATCGCCCTGGTCCTCGATGATGAACTCCTCGAGACGGTTCCACTGCGGCGCCGCGCCGACGACCTCGCCGAGCGTGCTCTTGAACAGTGCGGGAGAGAAGCGATCGCCGAGCACCGCGGCGTGGCGGAGCAGCGTGCGGTCCGTGGGTGCCAGACGGTCGATACGAGCCGCCACCAAGTCCTCGAGTTCTTCAGGGATCGCATCGAGCGATCCGAGCTCGCGTCGGGCACGGGCGAGTTCGAGCAAGAACAACGGGTTGCCATTCGCTCTCGCACAGAGCTCCTGGAGCTCGTCCTGGCCGATTTCGGCGTCGTCGGTCAGCGCTGCTGCGAGGTTCTCAGCGAGGGCGGCGTCGAGTGGAGCGAGTACGATCGAGCGGGCTTCGAAGCCCAAGTCCGTTCCCAGGCCGCGCGCCCGATCCCGTGTTGTCAGACAGACGAACCACCGCTGCCGATCGATGTCCTGCAACGCGCGGGCGAGCAGCCGAGCGGATGCCTCGTCCATCCACATCGCGTCTTCGATGACCATCAACAGCGCATCGTAAAACGCCGCGTGCAGCACCGCCGATGCGGCGTCGCGGAGAACACCGACTCGATAGGCGGGCCCGAGGTCGTCAACGGTGTCCGAGGAAGGCACGTCGGCATCGATCGCTGCAGCGAGCAGAGGCGCGAAAGGCACCCAGTCAGGTGTGTGCATCTCCAGCCAGTTCGAGAGCAGCGCTCCGGCCTCGGCTGCGTCTGCGTCGAGTCCTATTCCGAGCGCGGTGCGCAACATCAACCGAGCGACGAAGTAGGGGCGGTCGGCAGCGAACGGCTCACAAGCCACCCGCACTACTCGTGTTGTACCTGCCGACAGGATCAGCTCCTGCACCAGCCGCGACTTCCCGATGCCGGGTTCGCCCTCGACCTCGACGCACGAACCGTGCCCGTCGACGGCGCGCGACAGGTCGGCACGAAGTGAGGCGAGCTCGTCGGCCCGACCAACGAACGCCGCGTCGGTGATGTGCGATCGTCCCCGCCCTACGATTCGACGGCCGACAGTATCGGCGAGCTGCGGGTGGCGTTTCCCCTTCACGAGGAACGGTTCGAGCGGAGTTGTCTCGAATGGTGTCGAGGAGCGCTCGATCGTCGTGCGGCTGGCAACGAGTTCGCCCGGCGCAGCCTTGGCCATGAGGCGCGCCGCGAGGTTCACGGCGTCGCCCATCACTGTGTAGACACGACGCCATGGTGAGCCGACCTCGCCGGCGAACACATGACCCGTGTTGACCCCGATGCGCACCGGCAGCCCGAAGTCGGTGTCGAGAAGGGCTCGTCCGACAGCGAGCATGCGACCCTCGCCGTCTTCGACCGCGTCGGGCGCGCCAGCGGTGAGAATGATCTTGACGCCGCCACCGGCGGCATCGGAGGCGAGCAGGCACACCTCGTGGCTGTCGGCCAGGTCGAGTGCCACGCCGACCAAGTTGTCGAGGCGATCAGCGACCGTCTCGGGCCCGGACGCTCGCAGGAGGTCGTCGACGCCGCCGACGTGAACAAAGCCGATGGTGACGTGTCGATGCTCTGCGCCGTGATCATTGCCGAGCAACCGTCGCCGAACTGCGCGCGGCACGAACTCGGCGAGCGGCTCATCGGCGATATCGGGGAGATCGTCGGAGACGAGGATGGCCGGCGTCCCGCTGGCCCGACGCAACAGCACGCCTCCGCCAGCGGAGCCCGCGAGCCATGCGCGCGGCACGAGCTCCGCCGTGGCGCGGCTCAACATGATCTCGCCGGCGCTTGCATCCGATTCCATGGCGGCAACGGTCGTCGCGTGCTCGCCCGCAACGAACAACTCGCGTTGTCCGCGCCCGGCAAGCACGAACAGAAACGGACCGCTGTGCACTCCCATCGAGATACGCAACACGACCCGGCCACGGTCAGTGACGATCGCTCCGCGAGCCTTCAGCGTGGCACGCATTCGGTACGCGGCGCGACTCGCTCGTTCGGCGTGAAGGTCGCCTTCGAAGAACAAGAACAGCGCGTCGCCGCCGAACTTGACGAGATCGCCGCCCTCCGAGCGAGCGACCCCCAAAAGCGCGTCGAACGTGCCGTTGAGAATACGAGTGAGCTCTTCGGCCCCGGCCCTGCCGAGCTCGGCGAGCTGTTCGGACAGGCGCGTGAAGCCCGAGATGTCGGCGAAGACCACGGTGCCTGTTACCTGCCACGCCGTCCGATTTGGCACGCGGAGTAGCAGCCTCGGCACGAAGGGCGCTATCAACGGCGGCATAGGTGTGATTATTGCCTCAGATCCGTGTTTCACGTTGACCGGGACGCTTGTCACGTTTAATGCTGGTGTTCACGTGTCGTCGGCCGGCGAGCGTTGGGATCGGATAAAGGAACGAAATGTTCAGTTCAAGGGGTCGGCATACAGGCCGTCGCGCGCAGTTGCTCACAGTCATTGCCCTCGTGGTCACGTCCGTTGTCATCGCGGGTGGAACGTCTACGAGGACCAGTGCAGCCTCGGTTACTCCAACCGTCGTCAACAGCAACATCAGTTGCTCGAATCTTTCGCCGCCGCTGCCGTACGCGTACCAGGTCACCCCCGGAGCGACCGCAGGCACCTACTCCTTGCCGGGATCGGCAGGCGGGACCGTCACCATCGCAGCGAACAACAACAAGTCCTTCAACTGGACTTCGACCTTCCCACTCGACACCGTGATCGTCTTCGGCGGCTCATCGGCATACGTCTACAAGTACGCCAACGTTTCTGGCGACACCGCGCTGTCGGCCCCACCGAAGAGCGGCAAGCTCCTCGACATCAGCCACGTGTGGTTCTGTCACGACGGCATCGACAATGTCTCGGTGACGACGGG
The DNA here is from genome assembly GCA_031370825.1 of Ilumatobacteraceae bacterium. GTDB lineage: Bacteria > Actinomycetota > Acidimicrobiia > Acidimicrobiales > Ilumatobacteraceae > JAENVT01. The sequence goes on along the minus strand of JANMRB010000190.1, from coordinate 466 downwards.
CAAGACGTCTGTCAATGGTGCGCGCGGCGTTGCCCTGGCCGACATCCCCATCAGCACGCTCAACGTCACTGACCCCGGGTTGTTGACACAGCTCTATCAACAACTGGCCGGTAGTCCCGTGGTGAAGTCGAGCCCGGCCTTGAGGTCCAGCCCGGCGCTCAGGTCGAGCCCGGCTTTGAGGTCGAGCCCCGCACTGAGGTCGAGCCCACCGTTGCGCTCCAGCCCGGCTCTGCGGTCGAGCCCTGCACTGAGGTCGTCCCCGGCCCTTCGATCGTCGCCGGCCTTGCGGTCGTCGCCTGCGCTGCGTTCGAGCGCGGTGGCTTCTTCTCCGTGGGACACTCCGCTGTCAGCGCTCGTCATCGACGTGCTCGACAGCAGCGGGAACGCCGTCACTTGGCAGCGTGTGCTCGCCGGCACCGCGTACGACGGATGGCCGCTCAACAGTGTCACCTTCGACAAGGTGGTC
>JANMRB010000180.1:0-5060 GCA_031370825.1 Ilumatobacteraceae bacterium | reverse complement strand
TCGGCGGCGTCCGAAGGCACTCCACCAGGCGTCCGCGCCAGGGCGAGGATGTTCAGCGCCTCACCGAATCCATTGCTGAAATCGCCGAACATCGAAACGTCGGAGAACCGACCCTGATGAATGCCACTCGGCTGCAGAGCTGCACGCGACAGCGCTTCGAGATCCACACCGCCGAAGTGATGAACGTCGGCGCCCTGCAGGGTCGCAGCGAGCATGGACTTGCCGATTGGACCGGCGTAGGCGCTGCCGGGGTCGCCGAAGGCCTCGCCAGTGATGTAGTCGTTGATGTGGGCCGCCACCGCAGCGGTCGCTGCGCTGGCGGCTGGCTGTGACCCGCGTCCGCCCGCGTTGAGGGCGAAGATCGCGTCGATCGTCAGACCCCAATCGGTGATCGTCGGATCGAAGGAGAACGACAGGACTCCGCCGTTGTCGTTCAACTCGCCTTCGAGCCACACCAGGGCTGGTTGGGCGGACGGAGCAGCGGAGACGGCCGACGAGCCGAAGATTCCGCTGATGGAGGTGGCGAAGACGGCTGCTGTTGCAACCATCGTCAAGTGACGGGTGATGCGCATGTTCGTTGATCCTCGCAAGAACAGAGGCCGTCAACGAACAGATGAACGCGAGCCGACGGCAGAGCGCACACCCGCAGCCGCGACCTCGACGGCAATTGGGATACGTCACCACTTCAGGTGTTCCGGCTCGCCCTATGGGCATACGGTTGCGGGTCAGCGCCGGCATTTCACCGGCTTTCCCTTCCGAGGCACCTGCGACTGTAGAAGGTCAAAGGGATCAGCGCAACCCGCTGTCTTTCAGCTCATTGTTCGGCGAGCCAGCGCTCGTGGACCGCATTCGCGTTGGCCCAGAGCCGGTCCTTGGCGTCGCCCTCGACATCATCGAAGGTCAGGGAGAACTCGTCGGCCAACAGCGCGAACCACTCGCCGCGCTCGGTCACGAATCGACTGGCCCTGCCGTTGTGGTCGAGCGTGGTATGAGTCAACGCCCGCACGGCGGTGAGGCCGTCTTGGTGCCGAAGTTGCGCAGTGGCGACGCGAACGAACCCAGATTCTGGTGACGTCGACAGATACCGGTGCATCTTCTCGAATGCACCGATCTCCGTGCTCGACGATCTGAAGCTCATACCCGCGAAGGAGCCTTGCGGATCGTGCGTGAAGTGCCAGTCACCGACTCCACCTGGGGTCTCGGCGAGCACGAATGTGAATGGACCCTGCCGATAGGCGCCCGCCACGAGCGGCAGCGGCTCATACAACGCGTCGCCCAGCCCTGCGTCGACGTACCAGTTGCCACCCGGGTTCTCGCTCGTCGGCAGCCCGGCGACGGTCACGACGAGATGGTTGGTCAGGTCCTCGATCGCCGGCTCGTCGCGGTGGACGCCCCCGACATGAAGCGAGACGTCGTAGCCCAACGTCGCAAGCAATCGCGCCATCGAACCATTGAGATGGAAGCAATAGCCGCCTCGTCCGCGTTTGCCGATGCGCTCGACCGCCGCGCTCGGATCGATGTCCCAGCGCTCGCCCAGTTGGATCCATGTCGTCTCGTACGGCACGCGCTCGACCTGTGCCCGGTGGATGCGGAACAACGCGTCGACGGACGGTGGCTCTGCTTCCAATCCCAGCCGGCAGAGGTACGCGTCGATGACCTCGCCCATGGTCGACTAGCGACGAAGCATGGCGCGCACGCCGCCGAAGGCGAAGCTCGCTACGCCGACGGCTGCTCCGAAAACCAGATGCGCGCTGAGGTCCTTCCACAGGGTCTTCGCGTCGTACTCAGTGATCGGTTTGTATATCCCCAACTTCGGGAGGACCGCGTAGCTGCTCGTCCACGCTGCCACACCGACAACAAGGCCCGACTTGATCGCGCCCACGTGTGGCAACGGCCGCATCATCGCCGCCGCGACTCCCCATGTGATGCCAGTCGACCAATGGACGACGTTGTTCGTCAGGGCAGCCTTGTCGTCGGGCAGCTCGACGTGAACCTTTCGCGCCAGGGCCTGACCAACCTTCGCCGGGGCAGGTGCGTTCTCGAACCCGTCCACCGCCCTGAACTCCCAGTCCGCAAATGTCGCCGTGCCGCCTTCCGCCCGGTGACGTTGATACCAGACCAGGTCCATCGCAACTGTCCCAGCGATACCTGCGAGCGCTCCAGTGCGCAAGACCCCGCGAAATGGTCGTCTCATGGTTCGCCAGCGTAGGTCAGGGGATGACGAGGATGTAGCTCTTGGACGCCGATCTGAAGTTGTGGGTCGTGTTGTTCTCGGTGACGGTGAGCGTGACCGTCACGAGACCCGGGATGCTGGACGGGCGCGTGGCCTGGTACGCATTGAACGTCCACGTGATCACCTTGCCGTAGCCCATTTGAGCGAGGACGTGAGTCGCTCCGCAGCAGCCGGCGGACTTCCACGTCAGAACCCATTTGTAACCACACGTAGAAGTGCCGCACGTCGAGGCGCTGCCATCGAAGATGACCGGCACCCCGATCGGTATCGGTGAGGCCTTCGATGAGGTGAACGTGGCGACCGGCAGCGCCGCCACCGTCTGCACGTGCTCAAAGGCCCCGAAAGAAACCGCGGTTAAGACGAGTGCGGCGAAAACGCCGCGCAACTTGCGAATCATTGGATTGGCTCCTAGTCACCAGGTTGAGTTTTGGTGACACCCACGCGATCCGATTTCGCAGGGTGCGTTTTATGAGCCCGAGGAACTGCCTAAACGTCCCCCGCAATGAGCAAGTGCTCATCCCTATCTGTCACGTCCGAGACTGTACCCCACTCACGCGCGAGCACAGACCTACCCTTTGGTCGTAGCACCTAAGGCAGTCGAAAATATCCGCGACGCTAGGGCCCTTTGGCGGGTTGTCCGCGGGGTTGGGTGGTGTGGGTGGTGCCGTTGGGTTGTGTGATTTCGAGGTCGCCGCCGGGGAGGAGTTTGAGGTTCAGGTTGTGGCGGTGGACGTGGTGGTGGTGGCGGTTGCACAACAGGACGAGGTTGTCGTATTCGGTGGGGCCGAGGCGCCGCCAGTGGTGGATGTGGTGGGCGTCGCACCAGGCGATGGGGCGGTCGCAGCCTGGGTAGCGGCAGCCGCCGTCGCGGATGGCGACGGCGCGGAACAGATTGGGGGGCACGGTGCGCGTCGCTCGGCCGTAGTTGAGGATGGCGTTGCCGGCGCGGATGACGCGATGGATCACGCAGTCGCACAGCAAGGCGTCGGTGGTGGTTGTGCCGAGGTGGGCGTGGTCGTTGGTCCAAGCGAGCGGCGCTGATGTGAGTGTGTCGTGTTCGACGATCAGGTCGATGTGGGGCCGGTTGCGGGGGGTGCCGGGTCGGTCGTGGTTGGCGTTGAAGAACGCGCAGACATCAACGAGCGCGTCGGCGCTGCGCCGCTGGTTGGATCGGCTGTCGCTGCTGCCGTCCCAGGTTGAGGCGATGCGGATCGCGTTGGTCAACTGTGTCGCGCCTGCCTTGTCGAGCACGAAGCTGCCGACGATCCCGTCGGCGCTGTGGGCGATGCGCAGCTGACGGTCCGGTTCGACGGGTTCGGGGAGATCGACGAGTGCTTCGGCGCGTTGGCGCCACACCTGGGCGGCGCGTTCGGTGTCGGCAACCGATAGCGGGGCAACGATCCCCACCAGGTCTGCTTGTTGGGCGTGCATGACCGGCTCCACCGGGCCACGACACGAGGCCTGTAACGCGCCGACTTGACCGGCTGACAACACACCGGCAGTGGCGGCGTCACCGACGGCTGCGAACTTGTCCAGGAAGCGGCCACGGTGGATCACGGCGTTGGCGTCGCGGTTGCTCATCCGACAGTGAAATCGCAGCCACGCCGACATCGACACCGACCCGTCGTGGGCCCACTCGCCGGACAGTTCCAAGCGGCGTGCGGCGAGGGCGAGGCGGGCTCCGTGTTGTTCGTGGGCGGCCCAGGTGGCGACGAAATCGGTGGCGTTGAGCACGCTCTCATCGATCACACTGCCAGCCGTTTCCACAACCCAATCGTACAGGTGTATGGCATCTCTGCTTAACTCCAGTGGGCACTGTATGTTGTGTTGATGGAGTCGGTGACGCCGAGGGCTGGGGTTGATTTCCCGGGAACGTGGCAGTCGTTCGAGTCGTGGTTTCCTGATGATGATTCGTGCCGCGAGTTCTTGGCTCGGGTGCGCTGGCCGGATGGGTTCGTGTGTCCGGGGTGCGCTGGTCGAGATGCCTGGTTGACGGGTCGCGGGTTGTGGATGTGTCGCTCGTGTGGCCGCCAGACCTCGGTGACAGCCGGCACGATCTTTCATCGCAGCCGCCACACGTTGCGGGTCTGGTTCGCGGCGATGTGGTTCGTGTGTGCTCAAAAGAACGGGGTCTCGGCGCTCGGGCTGCAGCGCGTTCTTGGGTTCGGTTCGTATGAGACAGCGTGGGCGTGGCTGCACAAGCTGCGCCGGGCGATGGTCCGCCCTGACCGTGATCTGCTCGGCGGTGACGGCGTGTCCGTCGAGATCGATCAAACCTTCATTGGTGGCCCCACGCAGGTACGCAGCAACAGGTACGCCAACAAGGCCGAGGTATCGATCGCTGTCGAGCGTCAGCATCCCAAAGGTCTCGGGCGTGTTCGGCTGCGCCACATCGACAGCGCGGACCGCAAGAACGAGCTGTTCAGCTTCACCCAGCAGTGCGTCGCTCACGGATCAATCGTCTACACCGACGGCGATCGCGCCTATCGAGACATCACCAAACAGTTGCAGCTGCGCCACGAGCCGATCATCATGATCAGCTCGCTCAGCCCCGCCCACCAAATGCTCCCAGCGGTGCATCGAGTGGCGTCACTGCTGAAACGTTGGCTCGCCGGGACACTCCACGACGGCTACACCGACGAGTACCTCAGCTACTACCTCGATGAGTTCACCTTCCGGTTCAACCGTCGCAACAGCCGCTCACGAGGACTGCTCTGGTACCGGCTCGTGCAACAAGCCGTCGTCACCGACCCCCACCCACTCGACGTCCTCCAACACAAGATCTAGTGGTCACTGGAGTTAAGCAGAGATGCCATACAGGTGTTCG